>QNBK01000208.1 GCA_003644105.1 Spirochaetota bacterium
AAGGAATGATTAACGCTCTGTTGGCTCTGGGACGTATCAGACGGTTAACCGAGGATATCGATTCGGCAGAGGAGCTGTATTCCCATGCCCGGTCTCTGGCGGTTTACTCAGAAGATACGAAGGTCATGAGATCTGTCCTGAACCATCAGGCGGATCTGGCCCTCCGTCAGGGAAATCCGGAGAAAGCCATGGAGTTGCTTAACGACAGGGATAATGAAGTTACCGGCGGACGGGAACGATCCGCCCAGCTGCGTCTCCGGGGGAGTGCCAGGGCAGCCCTGGGGTTTGGCGATGAGGCTGTTGTATTGCTTGTTGAATCAGCAGAAGTCGCTCTTGCAGCCGATGAAAAAGCTGCAGCGGCACAGGCTTACTATAAACTGGCTTCTCTCTCTTCCCTGGGGGCCCGTTTTGATGAGGCGGAAGATTGGGCCATAAAAGCTCTGGAAGCGGATAAATCTCTGGAATACGCTCCGGGAATTGCCGCCGATCTCAGAGCTCTGGCAATAATCAGCGCAAAAGCGGGTAAGACTGAAGCCGCGGAAGACTACTATCGGCGCTCCTGGCTGGCCTGGAGGGCACTGGGCCGGAGTGATGATGCTGATGAAGCCAGATCTGAGTTGGAACATCTCAGCGGTATGCAGGTTACAGTTCCCTGACTCGTTAAATTATTATAATATCAATCAGTTAATCCATGTGAGGTGTTTATGATAAGTCTTGTTATTATCGCCGTAATTGCGGCTCTTTCCTTCGCTGCAATCAACTTCTCGATAGTGAAAAAAAAGAGCCCCGGGAATGAACTCATGCAGGAAATTGCCGGTTCAATCAAAGAGGGTGCAGATGCTTTTCTAAGCCTTGAGTACAAGGTTATCGTCAGGGTTGCCGTGTTAATTGCCGTTCTTCTGGCTGTAGTTGTTTCCTGGCAGTCAGCTGCCGCATTCATACTGGGCGCGTCAATGAGTGCTTCTGCCGGTCTGGTGGGAATGCGGATAGCCACATTGGCCAACGTACGTGTTGCCAATGAAGCCGATGTAAGCCGAAGTCTTGGCTCCACTTTGAAAGTGGCCTTTCAAGGTGGTTCGGTAATGGGTTTATCCGTCGGAGGGTTCGCTCTTTTCGGGCTGCTCGTCGTTTATGTTGTGTTCGGGAAATTGATGGGAGAAGTCAACCCGGATCAGCTGGTTATTCATACGAACTGGCTCGGCATCAATGATATTCCCTTCACCATGACAGTATCCGGTTATGCACTGGGTTGTTCCATCATCGCGATGTTCAACAGGGTTGGCGGTGGAATCTATACAAAAGCGGCTGATATGGGAGCAGATCTGGTAGGTAAAACGGAAGCCGGCATACCTGAGGATGATCCCCGGAATCCCGCAACTATTGCCGATAATGTGGGCGATAATGTGGGTGATGTTGCCGGATTGGGTTCCGACCTGCTTGAAAGCTTTGTCGGATCACTTATTTCTGCAATTGTTCTTTCATCTTACATGGCTTATACCGCTGTAAAATCCGGTAATCCCATCAATTCGGAACTGATATCCGCCATGATACAATTTCCCTTGTTTTTTGCAGCTGCGGGACTCCTTTCCAGCATTGTGGGAATTTTTATACTCGTCGTGAAAAAAGTTTCTGATAAACCCCACAGGGAACTCAATGTAACTACCTGGGTTTCTGCAGGCCTTACTCTGGTTTCCGGGGCCCTTGTTACCTGGATTCTCTTTAAAGGTCTGGATGTCTCGTCCGTCGGGTTTACCATTGGGATATTTTCCCCCTGGCTGGCAGCTGTTCTCGGGATTGTCAGCGGTATCATGATAGGTCAGCTTGCTGAGTACTATACCAGTTACCATTTCAAGCCGACATTGAGAATTGCAGCATCCTCCAAAGAAGGTACTGCATTAACCATAACTCAGGGACTTTCTGTGGGGATGAACAGTGTCTTTCTACCCGTTGTTGTCCTTGCAGTTGCCACTATAGGGGCCAATGCTCTGGCAGGCCTCTACGGCGTTGCCATGGCCGCTATCGGAATGCTTTCCTTTGTGGCTGCCACAGTTTCCGTTGATACTTACGGCCCGATAGCCGATAACGCCGGGGGCATCAGTGAGATGGCTAAACTCGACAGTGAGGTGAGGGAAATTACCGATGAGCTGGATTCTGTCGGTAATACAACCGCCGCCATCGGTAAAGGTTTTGCCATCGGTTCGGCGGCCTTTGCCGCTCTCTCTCTATTTGCCAGTTACCTCTATGCCCAGGGAGGAATGGATATCGGAAAAGATTTCAAACTTATTCTGAACATGATTGATACAATGACTCTTGCAGGTGCTCTTGTGGGAGGAGCCTTACCCTGGCTTTTCAGTGGAATCCTGGTTGAAGCCGTGGCCAAAGCAGCCAGGGCCATGGTGCAGGAGGTGAGGCGTCAGTTCCGGGATATTCCCGGTATACTCACCGGAGAATCTAAGCCCGACTACAAGCAGTGTATTTCCATTTCTTCCGCCGGTGCCCTGAAAGAGATGCAGTATCCGGCTCTCATTTCAGTTCTTATGCCCCTGATAACCGGCTTTTTATTCGGACCCCGATTTGTCGGAGGTTTGCTTATCGGTACTACCCTGTCGGCCATTATGCTGGCTCTGTTCACCGCCAACGCAGGTGGTGCCTGGGATAATGCCAAAAAATATGTAGAATCCGGACATTACGGCGGGAAAGGATCCGATGCCCATACTTCCACTGTTGTCGGGGATACTGTCGGCGACCCGCTGAAAGACACCGTCGGACCGTCTCTGGATATTCTTATCAAGATAATGGCTACAGTTTCGCTGATTGCGGTCAGTATCTTCAGCAAGTTCAATCTGATGAAACTTCTCGGTCTCTAGAGGGTAGTTCATAGAGGCGGTTTCCATGGATGTTTTGTGCTATTTTAATAAGACGTACCAAATACGTACCGGTTTAATTACAGAAATCTGTTAGGAGTTGTAATGAAACGTTATATACTATTTTTATTGATAATTTCAGCGGCGGCAGCCATGCTGCCTGCCGAATCCGTGATGAGTGGACTTTTCGAGGCTGCAGATCAGGTATCCTCGGACATTCCGGGAATACTCCACAGGGATGGAGACCTGCTTCTCGGTGGTTTGACTTTTAATCAGACACAGGTGCAGTTGGGAGATCTTCTGGCCGATCTTACGGCTAACCGTCTGGCCGGACGAAGCGGTTTTTCCCCTCAGATTGTTAAGAATTACACGATGCTTCAGTATCCTCCTGCCCAGGCTTCCTGGGTGTTATCCGGAACTCTCTATGAGGCCGGTGCCGGTTATCTGCTCCTATTGCAGCTGACGGATACTGCAAGCGGCTCTCAGCTCAAGGGCTGGGAATTCGCTCTGGGTGATGAAGGCATTGAATCTCTTTTACAGCCTTCGGTTCTGGCTGCAGGTGCCGGAGTATGGGATCGTTTTGAACCGAATAATCTAAGCACTGAGGCCGCAGTCATTGAACTACCCTTTAATGAATCAGGTCTTACCCTGGGTGATGGAGATGAGGACTGGTTTGCCTTCGAAGTTCTGGAATCTGACGGTGAAAGCGTATTGATGCTCAATGCCGCCACCGGCGGTATGATGGATACTTATCTGGAATTGTATGCGCCGGACGATCAGGGCTGGGCTATTGCGGAGAACGATGATTTTGACGGGGGTAATGCGGCCTTGCAGATTCCTCTTAATGCTCCGGGCATGTGGTATTTGAAGGTTAGATCTTTCTCCTCCGAGGAAGAAGGCGAATACAGTTTGATGGTTTCTCTGAGTGAGGTAGTTCTCGGACCGGGGGAACCGGATGAAGGTCAGGATCTTGCCTCTCCTCTCAATATCGGTTCTACACCCCTGGAGAAACGCATAGATTATTCAGACGACAGGGACTGGTTCCGGGTGGATCTTCTCAGACCACTGGGAATGGAGGAAGTACTGCGGGTTGAAACCCTCAGTAATCTCGACCTGGTGATGGAAATGACCGATGAGTACGATAATTACATCATGGACGATGATGACTCGGGTAACGATAACAATCCCATGATAATCGCTTCAGGACTCGAAACCGGCAGCTATTACATTACTGTATACGGCTACGGCGGCGAAATCGGCCCCTATGAAATTATGGCGAATGTTTCGGTTCCTGTAAAAGATGAGTTTGAAGATGACAACAGTATGATTTCAGCCTCACAGATTGGAACCATGGGAGAGAGGCAGCGAAGAAATTTCACCCCTATGGGAGATGAGGACTGGGTGCAGTTTGAAGTGCAGAATGAAGGCCGTTTCCTGATAAAAACAGAAGGTGAACTGGATACGTATATGGAACTATACGATGGGAATGGTGATTTGATTGAGGAAAACGATGATGGAGATGATTACAACGCCATGATTGAACGGTATTTAACCCCGGGGAAATATTATCTCAAGGTTTATCCCTACGGCTCAGCCGGACCTGACGACATATATGAATTATCAGTGGAGCAGATATGATGAATATACACTATTATTTAACAGTTTTTCCGATGGAGGCCATGATTGCCTCACAACTGGAACCTGAGGCTTTCGGGGCGTATATGGCAGTAGGTAATCGAAAGGGATCCGCTGAAATGCTGACGTTTTTTGAGCTTATAGAATCTGAATTGGGTGATAGTTTCGATCTGGACTATGCCCGTCGCCGATGTGTCGGGCATTCGGATGGAAGACTGAAGAATTCTGTTTATCTTTCTGTCTATCGTGCGTTGGAAAAAGTCCCGGTTGATGCTTTCGGGGCACTGTGGCTCATAACCAAAGACGGCCGCTCAATATCTCTGGAGCAGAGTGCTTACACCGATCCGGATTCCTGGGAGGGCAATGCCCTGTATCAGGAACTTTGCCCGGCTCATCCTCTGGTAGTCTCAGCACTGAAACCGAAACATTTTGCCGAATACATTGTCGAGGATTCTACTAAAGTAACTATGCCGGCAATTTTCTTTGCCGAGCTGACAACACCGGATTTCAATGGAGATTCTTTCACAGGGAATATAGGCGGTTACTACGATAAGATGATGGAACATCTGAAATACTGTATAGCCGAGTTGAAAGATGGGAAAGGCAAGCTTACCAAAGTGGTAGACCGCTCTTCGTCTGCGGTTTTCAACTTTCAGGTAATCGGACGGGGACTGTATATCGGTGCTTCCGGGGGCAGACTTGTTTTTTATCCGATGCTGTCCCGGGAGGAATTGAAAAAGAATCATTATGACTGGGCAAAGTCTGCATCGATTTTTTAACTTCAGCGTGATGGTAACGGCATTTTTAATTTAAATCAGTTTCTTTGAAGCAGCTGCCCATAAACCGAAAGCGTCGTCGATGTGAACCCAGGTGTTTCATTTTACCGCCTGGAGGGTGAGAATCGTTTTCCCATCAAGTTCGGGTAGTTCCTCAGGAATAATCCGCTCTTGGGAATCCGTATTCACCCACTCAATGCAAGCAGTCTTGCTGCCAGTCCGGCTGGTATCATACTTCTATTGACAAAAATTGAAATATCGGCCGCCGAATTGGGCCACAGTAGCCGGGTTGC
>QNBK01000209.1 GCA_003644105.1 Spirochaetota bacterium
GCTGCTGCTGAGTTTTCATGGGAAACTTGACTGGCCCATGATATTCGGAACTTACATCGGATTCATTTTGCTCGGCGCGTCATTTATCGCCATCGGAGTATTTGTTTCCCAATCTTCCGAAGGCATTGTCAGTGCGGCGGTACTGACATTCTGTGCACTGATTATCACTTTTATTATTGATTTCATGCAGCAGTACATGCCGGCAACTGAGCTTTCCGGCCTTGTATGGGCGGCCATACTCATTACAATCCCTTTGTTCTGGCTTTACTCCAAAGGCAGAAACTGGGTGGTAACCGCCGCCGTTGCCCTGATACTGACTGCGGTAATACTGCTTCTTTGGTTTTTAGACCGGAATATGTTTGCCGGACTGATCGGTAAGAGCCTGGGGTGGTTGTCTCTAACCCGCCGTTTCGGATCTTTTTCCATGGGGATACTGGGACTGGATTCGATTCTTTACTATCTGAGTTTTACCGGGTTTTTCCTGTTCCTGACGATTCAAGGACTTGAAAAACGGCGCTGGAGCTAGGGGTAAACAATGAAAAAACCATTCTTCAAATTCGATTTTAAAACCCGTCATGCCGGTATCTCCGCCCTGACTTCAATTTCTGTATTAGCTGCAATAATCATTGTCAATATTCTTGTCGGGCAACTTGATTTAAAAGCCGATCTGACGCCTAAAAAACTCTTCAGCCTCACGGATGAGACAAAGACAATGCTGGAAAACCTGGATACCGAAGTAGATATAATCGCCCTGTTTGAACCGGGGCAGGAACCTGATTCCATCATGGAAACCGTGAATGAATATGCCAGAATATCCGATAAGGTAACCATCCGGATTATCGATCCCGATCGGGAACCGGCACTTGTTGCAAAGTATTCAGAGGAAGACAAACCTGTTTCCAAAGGCTCCTTTATTGTCAGCTCAGGAGATTTCTTCCGGGTTATCACAGCGATGGAGATGTACGATGTATCCTACACCCAGCAGGGTCAGCCCCAGGTTATGGGGCAGAAAGTTGAACAGCAGATAACTTCGGCCATCGCCTATGCAAGCTCAGGCCGAACTCCGAAAATTTATGAAATAATCGGCCACAGAGAAACAACCCTGGCCTCTTCCGGTTATGCCCAGATGCTGAATCAGGCCAACTACAAGCTTGAAGAACTCTCCTTAACCCTGTCAGATATTCCAGAAGATGCTGCCCTGTTAACCCTGATCGGACCCAGAAGCGATCTCTCGGAAGCGGAAGCTGCGAAAATCAATAACTACCTGAACTCCGGGGGTAGACTGATGACGGCCCTGGATCTCACCCAGGAGCCGATGACGAATATCTACGCCCTGTTGAAGCGCTGGGACATCGAGGTACGCCATGGACTGGTTCTGGAAACCAAGGCAAACAGACTGATAGCCGAATTCGGTGATAATCCCTTTGTCTTTGCCCCTTACCTCTCGGACTTTGAAGCTGTCGCTCCGTTAAACGAGGCCAAAGCTAATCCTATATTTCAAGCTTCTCTCGGATTCAAAAGAACAGAGGCCCGACAGCGGCAGCTTGAATATTTCCCTCTGCTTTCAAGCTCTGATGATTCCAGGCTGCGGACAGATCTGACATCCGAAAATTCCGGTAATCCCGCAACCATTCCCGGGGATGAAAGAGGACCAATTAATCTCGCCGTTGCCGTTCAGCAGCGCAATATGGACAGCTATAAGCCCGAGGGGGCTGCTATTGTCGCCCTGGGCAGTGCCAGTACGCTGAAAGGTCTGGGAGCCATGGGCCAGATTAAAGCCAATGCCGATATGGTGATGAACCTGGTTAACTGGTCTGTTAATGATGATTCAACGGTAAGCGTACCTTCC
The DNA here is from genome assembly GCA_003644105.1 of Spirochaetota bacterium. Lineage (GTDB taxonomy): Bacteria > Spirochaetota > Spirochaetia > DSM-2461 > DSM-2461 > UBA2779. Next base: position 1,850 of record QNBK01000209.1, read on the forward strand.
AAAAGCCTCTTCCGTCTTCCTTTAAGAATTGACACCCTGACAGGACTGATATATGCCGGCATTACAATTATCTTTATTCCGCTCCTCTGTCTTGGTGCCGGACTGTTCATCTATTTCCGGAGACGTAATAAATGACACGAAAGACAAGAAAGCTTGTTATCTCACTGATAACGCTTATGGTGATTACGGCGGCATTCCTCTTCACCCGGCTTAAAGAAAAACCGAAAGAAGCGGCCCCGATAACAGCGGCCCAGACTCCCGAAATCTTAAGTGATTTTACAGTTACCAGCCTCCGGTCTATCACCGTGGAGAGCTCTGATAAAAAAATGCACTTTTACAGCTCCGACGGTGAAAACTGGATAATCTCCGATGTCTCTGATAACTACCGGATTGTAAAAGACCAGCTGGCGGCAGAAATTAGAACACTCTCTAAACTTCAGTCTCGAACCATTGTTACCGGGAATGCCGACGGTGCCCAGCTCCTCGAGTACGGCCTGAATCCTCCGGAGGTACTGATAACATTCAAGGATATTGAAGGGGAAACCCTGTCGGTGGAAGTGGGAAAGGCCAACCCTTCGGGCACCGGCCGGTACAGCCGGTTATCCGGATCCCCGACTGTTGTACTGCTTCCCTCATATGCGGCTGGAGCCGTATTCAAGACTGTTGAAGACTTCAGGGATATAAGCCTTCCTGCCGTCAATATGGAGAAGCTCAGCAACTTCGAGTTCCGTCATAACGGGACAACTTTCAAGATTGCCCCCCGGAAGGGTGATGATAATTACACCTCCATGGTGAGTCCCTTTGATATCACCTCCCCCTTTAGAAATCACTATGCCCTGGATAGTCAGACTTTTCAGAAGATTCTGGGAGAAGAAACACCACTCCCCTCCCGTGTAAGAGAGTTTCTTGATTCGGAAGATTCTGAAAACCCGATGTTCGGCCTTGATGAAAACAACGCGGATTATCTCAAACTTGCGGATGAGGATGGAAACATTCTGAACCTCATCATCGGAAGTGAAGAAGGACAGGGGTACCGTTACACTCGTTTCGGCGATCATGATGATTCGCTGTTCCTTCTCAGCAACTCCGATCTGGCGGTCCTTAATACCGATCCATTCCGTTTCATGAGTAAGTTTGTCTTTCTGGGGTCGATATTCCAGGTTTCACAGGTGAAGGTGGAGAGAGGCGCTGAGACGTGGATTATGAAGCGTACGGAAAGGGGTGAACCGGAAAATACCGACGACGACCGATTTATTGCAAATAACCTTGAAGTGCCGAAGAAAGAGTTCACTTCGGTTTATCAGAAGTTCATTTCCATCATGTACGAAGGGGAAGTTGAAGACAGCACTTCCCTGAAATCTCCAGAGGTGAGAATAACCATCAGCAATGTCAAACCGGAAATTGAACCGAGAATTATCCGGTACTGGCCCTACGATGATACCTACTTTCAGGTATCGATTGACAGCAACCCCATAGAATTTCTGGTGGGACGCTATCAGGTGGAAGATTTTATTGAAGACCTGGCGGCACTTTCAGAGTACGGCAGTTGAGGCAAAAACAGACAGAACGGTTAATCCGTAGGTAGGGTTCTACGGTCGAATCTGGCCACCGCCAGCGGGCGGCCGTCCCTACCGTAAGACCAACGTGTCAATGCGGCTCCTCCGGCATCATCCACAGGCTGCTCGTCGATACCGTAATGCCTCCGTTCGGTAACCCGGCCGAATCCATCATAATTCCAGGCATAAATGGCAACACCTTCAGGATCGGCGCGAAGCTGGCCGTACAGACCGAATTGCCGCTGTTCTGTTCTCCGGTTCTCATCGTCATACACCCAGCGGTATTCGGCAATCCCCTGTTTATCCTCTGAAAAGGTGTCTGAAGCATCAAAATGACGCTCCATTACTTTCATCCCTCGATCGTCGTATCCCCAGCGGTAAACCGCAACACCGGCGGTATCCTCGGCAAGTTCTTCCCAGTCACCAAAACTGGAAGCCTCAATCAGGTTTCGTGAATCATCATAGACGTAATGGTAGCGGGCGATACCCCACAAATCCTGTTTGGGTACATCGTCGGTACCGAAAGAGGTTGATAATGTTATCAGGCCGCGTTCATCATACCCCCAGCGATAGGAAGCCATACCCGAGTCATCTTCTGTCAACAAACCGTTTTCATCCAGATTCAGCTGCTCCAGCTCATTACCCTGGATGTGATGAATCCACCGATAGGTGGTAACCCTTGCAATATCCGCAACCGGCTGCCCGGTGGAATCAAAATGACTCTGCTTCACCAGATTTCCGGAAGCATCGTACCACCGGCGGTACAGAGCCACACCGTTGGCATCAGCCTGAAGTTCTCCGTCGACTCCGAAACGCCGCTCTTTAACTACCAGCCCCTGCTCATTTCTATCCCACTCAACAGCGGCGGACCCATCCGCGGCGACTGCGGAGAATCCTTCGGGGTTAATTCGATCTTCCCGTATAACCTCGCCGCGTTCATTCCGTGAATACAAGCAGCCATGAATACCATCTTCCGATGAACTGACGGCATCGCCCTCCAGGCCGTAATAGCGCCGGCCGGTCATCCGGTTATTATCATCCCAGCTGTAATGCACCTCGGCAACGCCCCGGCTGTCCTCAACCCTGGCTCCGGATGCATCAAAAAAACGTTCATTACTTCGACGTCCCCTCTTATCCAGATCCCACAGACGCAGGGCAACACCGTATTTATCAGCAATGAGATTCCCGAATTGATCGTAATTAAAGGCTCCCACAGCACGGCCGGCATCATCCAGCCGGATTCTCTTAAACCAGATACCCTGGTTATCAGGTTCCGGAGCTCCCCGGGAATCACTGTACTTCCACAGAACGTACCCGGGTTCATAACTTGTTACTATTCGCGGAACACCAAGTACCGGATCCGCCAGAGACCGGCCGGAGCGGTGATACTCAACCACCGCCAGCCTCCCCTCATCATCGTAGGTAAAGCGGTAGGCATTTATAGCAGCAGCCTCGGCAGAATCAATGCGGCCCACACCACGAATCTGTTCAAAAGCATCAATAATCATCAATCGGTACCAGGCTTCCGAAGCATTCATAGCTGCAGGAGTGAATAAAAGAAAGAGGCCAATCCAAAGTATAGTTATATGGCGGAATTTTGTTCTCATCACTTTGAATAATCGGCATCAGAGCGCCCGGGACTGAGAGAAGACGGCTGAGATGAACCTCGAATCTGATCCAGGGCTTCGGCAAACCGGACAAAGTCATCCTTCCGCTGCTCCCGGCTGGAGAGCTCCCGGCGCCTGAGATCGGCTTCCCGGTATGAGAACAGGGATTCCTGCACCCTCCAGGGCTTTGAAACGCTCTTGAACACCGTATCAGCGGCCCCGCCGGCGGTAACCAGAATCACATCACCATACCGGAAAAGAAATGGAATCAGTCCCTTCTGTTCAGTCCGGATATTTTGAACCGAAGCCAGTTCAACCTGACGCCGGGATTCTTTTAATCCCAGAGGTTTACGGTACAGATCTACCGCATACCCCCCTGTAACCTGATAACTGTCATTTCTCCAGTCCTCAAAACGGTAAAGAGCCCAGAGCAGCGGGATCAGAGAAAGGGTGATAATATAGATTCCGGAGATGGAGAGCAGCTCTGATAACATTCTCACACCGAGAATGGGGATAAATGAGATAAGAAGCGGAAGTATCAGACGCCCGA
>QNBK01000210.1 GCA_003644105.1 Spirochaetota bacterium
CGGAACTTGACGAGAACAAAGACCAGAGGCTATCATCCGGCCAGATGCCCCGGTAGCTCAGCTGGATAGAGCAACTGCCTCCTAAGCAGTAGGTCAGCCGTTCGAATCGGCTCCGGGGTAATTACCTTGACATTTGCATTCCTTTTTCCGGTGTATTAGAGTTCACACCGGAGGTTAGGCGTGACTAACAAACAACTGATAACGACTATTTTCGCATTGATATTATTGATTGGATTTTCGGGTATTGCCGGGGCCGGAGACTGGAAGACAGCGGATACCGACGGCTTTCATCTGGAGTGGATGGTGGACGGTGAAAACCTGAACGTAAAAGTATCCACGGAAACCGAAGGCTGGGTGGCTGTGGGGTTCAACCCTTCAAAGAAGATGAAAGATGCGAATATCATTATCGGCTTTGTGGAAAACGGAACTGTTACCATCGAGGATCATTTCGGAAACAGCCAGATTTCACACCGCAGTGATATCGCCCTCGGGGGCAGCGATGATGTTTCCAACAAGGCGGGAACCGAGGTAAATGGTGTTACAGAGTTATCTTTCACCATCCCCATGGACAGCGGAGAGCAGGACGACAGAGCCCTGATGGAAGGAGAAACTTACAAGGTAATCTTTGCCTCCAACCGGAAGGATAAAATTACCGCGAAACACAACCGCAGATCTTCCACGATGATTACACTGTAGTTTTCCTGAGCTGTTCCACTGCCCGGGAAGCGTGTTTACAAATACCCTCATCATCGTCGCCGGTAAGAACAAGCAGATCCGGCAGCAAAGAAGTATCCCCCGAGTTCCCTGCGGCAATGCATGCATTGCGAACCAGGGAAGAACGCCCCGCCCGCATCAGGGGTGAACCGGCAAAACGGCTTAATACATCCTCTCTGTTTTTAAGATTCAACAGTTCCCTCAAATCCCTGGAAGCCCCGGCGATATCCCGGAGAAAGGCCTCTACAGGGGTTTCTTTTACCCGGTGATTCAAGGGGCAGACCTCCTGGCAGGCATCACATCCGAATACCCGGTTCCCGGTCTGCTCCGGAGGTACAGCATCGTCCAGAGGACCTTTGTGCTCGATGGTCCGGTAGGATATACACCGGGATGCATCAAGCCGTCCGGGAAGAGAAAGGGCCCCGGTTGGACAGGCATCGATGCAGCGGGTGCAGCCCTCAGGACAGCGGGCTGCAGCTATTTTCCCCACAGCCATTTCCCTCTCTGCCTGTTCAAAGGGATAGGTGGAGACGATGTGACCCAGTACCGCCCAGCTTCCCATCTCCGGCAGGATGGCCAGGGTGTTCCGGCCCTTGAATCCGATTCCCGCAGCCTGAACCAGCCAGGTTTCATCCAGGGGCCCGATGTCGGTAAAGGCCCTGAATCTGTGCTCCGGCAGAGAGGCTTCCAGCCTGCGTACGATGCGTTTGAGCCTGCCTCCCAGCTCTTTGTGGTAATCCCGCCCCCGGGCGTACATGGCGATACGCCCCCGGGATAATCCGGCTGCTTTATCTTCCCGATCGTCCCGGTAATAAGAGAGGGCGGTTACCAGAACAGAACGGCAGCCCTCGACAATACGGTCCGGGCGGTATTTTGAGGGGGCGTGAGAGCGTATCCACTCCAGACCCGGGGGCGGGGTGCTCCCCAGACCGGCGTTAAAGGCTGATTCCCGGCGAAGACGATCCTCCTCCGCACTGCCCTGCAGGGGCCAGGGAAGAACGCCCGGGAGATAAAGACTCTCTGAGGCGAAGAGGTCATCCAAAAAATCTTCAGACATACAAGGCGTTGACATGGTGTTCCTGTTTTTCGTAAGTTCCTTAAGAATACATGATACCCCAGGATTTACACATACATACCACTTACTCAACCGGCGACGGTGCCGTCGAACCCCAGCAGACCGTGGAACTCATCGCAGCGGTGGGTCATGCGGAAGTGACGGGAATAAGCGACCACGTGGAATACCTCACCGGAACGGCCTTCGAACGTTACTCAGCAGCCGTCAGAAATCAGGGCTTTCATCTGGGAGCCGAAATTGTCAACGTGGAAGATGTTGACTACGCCCTTTCATTGCCCCTGGAATACCGGGTGTTCCACTGCTACGACGAAGATAAGTGCTATAAAGCCGCCGAGAAAATGGTGGAAAGCGGCAGGCCCCTGATTATCGCCCACCCCATGGCTGTGGGAACCGATCTGAGCCGGGTTCCCGATGGATGCTATGTTGAAATCAACAACCGCTACATCTGGCGGGGGGACTGGCGGTCGTTCTACACTCCCTGGCTGGAACAATTTGAATTTCTTTTCTCATCGGATGCGCACCAGCCTCACTGGCTGAACCAGAATGTGGCCCGGTATGTGGGAAGGGAACTCGGAATCCGGGAGACCCTTCTTTTCAGTGAGGACCATTAGGATTCTTCGCTTGACCAAAACCTCGACTATGCTCTATATTTCCATCTCGCGAGATGGAGGCGTAGCGAAGCTGGTTATCGCGCCGGCCTGTCAAGCCGGAGATCGCGGGTTCGATCCCCGTCGCTTCCGCTCCAAGCCGTTCCTGTTTATTCAGGAGCGGCTTTTTTTGTGCCTTTTTGCCTTTCTTGCCTTTTTTGCCCGAAGGGCTATTCGATAAGGGCCAGTTCATTAACCAGAGAATCGGGATCGACTCCCTTTTCAGAGTATATTTCCCGGGCCAGTGGGCGCAGGGAGGGTAGAGTGTACTCCCAGGTTCGCACAAGATTTTCCCTCATCGCCATATATCTGTTGAGTCTGGCCTCACCTCCGGCCTTCAGGGTCTCGTCCATACGGTCTATCTCCGCCTTCTGCTGTCTGGCCAGATTTTCCAGCCGGCGGCTTTCCGCCCGGGTTACACCGGCCTTGTCGAGGTCGGAGGGGTCCCGGGATTCAAAATAGCGGTGCAGCTCGGTAAAGGACTGTTTGAGGGTTTCTCTGGCCGCCACCAGGTTGAGTTCCCGCTGACGCCAGAGTTTGAGATAAGGGTCTCTGCCTTCAGCAATCAATCGGTCGAGCTCCGAGAACTCATCGGCAGTGTGCCAGGCTTCCTCCAGGGACAGTATGGTTTCACTCTTCAGTTTGGAAATCCCGGCCCTCGTCAGATAGTCTTCAAGCTCCACCCGGCCGGATTGTGTGATAAGAAGGAAAAGTGCATCCTGATTCGGTTCTCCGTTATCAAAGGTAACCAGCCAGGGATCGGCCCCCTCCATCAGAAGAATAACAGCATTATCACTCAGATTATCATGCATGGCCGGCCAGGCGTCCTCTTCAAAACGGCGTAGGGAATCCATCGCTTCACGACGCACTTTCGGGGAAGAATCATTCAGAGCCGAAACAAGCAGGGGCAGGGCTGAGGCCGAACCGATTTCCCCCAGCAGACGGACCGCATAGATCCGGTTGGTTTCCACCGATTCCCGGTAGAGATTTGAAAGATCCAGGACCGCTTCCGAACCGTAGGTTCCCAGGATTGTTTCCGCCTTCTCTCTGAAGCGCTCATCTTTATCATCAAGCAGGGTTAACAGCAGTTCCAGGCTGCCGGTAGACCTCAGCCCCTGAATAACTTCCAGAGCCGCCAGCCTTACCCGATACGGCTTCGATGTATCCGCCGCCAGGATGTGAAGGAAGGGTAATCCGGTGTCTCCCAGGCGGAGCATGGCCAACTGGGCCTCCCGCCGGATATCCGCATTTTCCGAAGAAAAAGCCCCGATAAACACCGGTGCATCATCGGGATCGGCATATAGCCCGAGGGTTTTATAGGCGATGGATGCCGTCATGGGGTCGGGACTGTTCAGGGCTTCCCGGAGGAAGGGATTGTTCCGGTCTGTTACCTCATACACCGACCGGGAAGCCTGGTTGCGGACTCCGGAATCAAAGTCGTTGAAATACTCAATCAGGATGGGAACCACATCCTCCCCGCCCAGACCCGAGAGGAGCAGCAATCCGCCGATACGGCGGGAGGGGTTGTTTGTATCAAGAAGATCCATGATAGTGGGGCGGAAGGCCTCAGGATTTTCAGCGATAAGTTCCTTTGCCGCTGCGGATACATCCAGATTCTCATCCAGGGCCGCATCGACAATATCAGGATAGAGCTCTTCATCATCAGCCTGGGATGCCAGGATAACACCCGCCAGTCGGTAATCAGGATGCTCGTCTTTGAGAAGGTTACGGATACCCGGATAGTCTTCCGGGGTGATTTTAAACCGGTCTCCCTTGAGAGCCCCATTCACCATGTCCTCGAAAAACACCGGATCGTCAAGAACCAGATCGGTGGTGGACCGGCAGGATGAAATGAGAAAAACCGCCGCCAAAGCAAGGGCCATTGCCTGCAGGAGTGTGTGGCGCTGCGTCTGCTTGTAAAGAAATCCCCCAGGATGCATAGTCACTACTCTATTCCCGGCAGGTGCTTGAGTAAAGGGAAAGTTCTGGACCCGATTCCCGGCATGAGTTATTCTTAAACCCGTGCTAACCGACTATGAAACCCGGCTTCAGGCCTACATGGAGGGGTTCATCACCCCTGAACGTAAAGAACGCATGCTGCAGGTTCTCGCCCAGCGAACCCGTTATGCGGTCTGTGTTCTGGAAGACCTCTTCGACCCGCGCAACGGAAGCGCCGTTATCCGGCATTGTGACGCCCTTGGGATCCACGAACTTCACGCCATTGAGAACGTTCATCATTTCAAGTCTGATACTCAGGTTGACCTCGGAACCGCCCAGTGGCTGGATATGAGAGTCTACCGAAAGCCCTCTGGAGGGGGCCCGGTCTCGGTTAAGGCCCGAAGAAAAGCTCTCCAGACGGCAAGCGGCGGCAGGGTTCCTCCCCCGGCCAGCCAGACCCCTGCAGTTCTGGCCAGTCTCAAAGAGAGGGGCTACCGCATCGTGGCCACCAGCCCCCACGCCGATGATGACTCCCTGCCGGAAACCCTCGATTTAGCCTCGGGCCCCGTGGCCGTTGTCTTCGGCACCGAAAAACACGGCATCTCTGAGGAAGCACGAGAGGCGGCGGATATCTTTATGCGCATCCCCATGGTGGGCTTCGTTGAGAGCTTCAACCTCTCTGCCAGCGCCGCCATCGTGCTCCACGTACTCTCCCGGCGGATAAGGGAGGAGGGGCTCCCCTGGAGGCTCGAGGCCGATGATGCCGAAAGGGTGCTCTTCGAGTGGGTGCGCCGGACGGCTCCTCATGCGGAGAGTCTGGTTCAGAGGTTTGACAAGGAGAACGGGAAGGGAAGCTGAACCACCGAAACACCCGACCCCCGCCGTGTTCAGGCCACTCACCACCCGGCGGCCCTGCGGATTATTTCACCACCAGCACTTTGCGGATCTGATCGATACCCCCGGGACCGACATAGCGGATGAAGTAGATGCCCCGGGCCACCACATTGCCCGATCGGTTCCGGCCGTTCCAGGAAACAGAATATTCACCGGCGGCCTGATAACCCCGCTGGAGGACTTCCACCATTCCTCCGGCCAGATCAAATACCTGAATCGTAACAGTTCCGCCCTGAGACAGGTTGTAATGAAGA
>QNBK01000211.1 GCA_003644105.1 Spirochaetota bacterium
ACTCTGATAATATTGGCCTAATAAAACATTTAATGTTAATATTCGAACATATATCTTGTTACTATTACCCTGCTGAATATTTTTTTCAGCGTAACAAGACACTATCACTGGAGGATGCATGGAGCTGTCACTCAAAGGTAAGGTAGCCATAGTAACTGGAGGATCTCAGGGAATTGGTGCTGCCATAAGTTTGAGCTTTGCCCGATCCGGAGCGGTGGTTCTCATCAACCATCTGCCGGTAAAAAGGGATGTCGAGGGTTTTGAGAGTGTAAAAAATGAAATTGAAAGTTTTGGAGGCCGCTGTTTATCGGTTTCCGGCGATATTACCGATTCTTCTTTCTGCACAACTCTGTGTGATACCGCAGTAAAGGAATTCGGTTCTCTGGATATTCTGGTGAACAGTGCCGGATTTACCCGGGCTGTAAAAAGCAATGAAATAACAGATGCTCTCTGGAAGAATGGAATAGAGGTGAATCTTTCAGCCGCTTTCTATACTGCCAGGGCCGCTCAGGATCACATGGCGAGAGTTGGATACGGGCGTATAATCTTTATAGGGTCATCAGGTTCAATAACCGGTGGAGGCGGCTCAGCTTTTTACTCTGCGGCAAAAGCCGGTATAAATGGTCTTGTCAGAAGCCTTTCAAAAGAACTTGCCCCCAGGGGTATTACCGTGAATGCGGTTCTTCCGGCTCTTATTGAAACGGATTTACTTCGAAATCGCCACTCGGAGCCAGAACAGCGAAAGGCTCTGGTTGATCGAATACCTGTCGGACGTCTCGGGCAGCCGGATGACGTAGCCAATATGGTATTATTTCTCGCTTCGGAGAAAGCGGGGTTTGTCAGCGGACAGCAAATTATTGTCGATGGCGGGTCGACATATAAATAATTATTTAGTCAGAAAATGCCACAGGAGGCAATTAATGGATTCAAAAGAAAAAGAAGCAATGATTCAGAAAGCATACGATCTCGGATTTAAGTATGAACGTGATTATCGCGGTTGTGCACAGTGTGCAATCGCCGGGATGCATGATGCAATGGGTATAAAAAACGATTTGGTATACAAGGCGGGGAGCGGCCTGGCCGGCGGTGGCGGAGAATGTACAACTGGTAATTGCGGTGGTTATACAGGGGCATCCATGGTATTGGCATCTTTCTTTGGAAGGACTCGTGCAAAGGAAGCAACTGAGGAAGGGCGAGCTGATAAATATGATTCTTTCCGAATGACCCGTGCGGTTCATGATAAATTTGTTGAAAAATATGACAGTGTCATATGTGAGGGAGTACAGAAGACTCTTTATCATGGAAAATCTTACGATCTCAGGGATGAAGACCAAAAGCAGGCTTTCCGTGATGCCGGAGCTCACCATGATGACGACAAATGCTGTATGGCTGTTGGAGATGGAGCCCGATGGGGTATGGAAATACTTCTGGATGAGTTGGATTCAATGGGTATGACCCTTGATGATTTCCGCGATGCTGAAGGGAACCAGAAGGAACCGGAGTAAATTATGCCCGAAGCAGATAAAGAAGGCCGTAATTACCACATTGAGAATAAGGCAAAGTCTGAACTCTTTTATCTGAAAGGATCAAATGAGCTCGGGTGGGGTATGAAAAATCGTCTGGCAAGAGTTTTTAATCCAAAAGACGGTAAAACAATCATGCTTGCCATAGATCATGGATATTTTCAGGGACCGACAACAGGGTTGGAACGAATTGATGTTGATATCATGCCCCTTGTTCCATATGCCGACACATTGATGCTCACACGAGGTATTTTGCGGACTATCGTGCCACCATCAGTTACGAAACCAATAATGATAAGGGCCTCAGGCGGGCCAAGCATTCTAAAAGAGCTTTCGAATGAAGAAATAGCTATGGATATAGAGGACGCCATTCGTCTAGGTGTCTGTGGAACGGCTATTCAGGTATTCATTGGAGGGGAGTTTGAATCACGTAGTGTGGTAAATATGACGAAGCTGGTGGATGCAGGGTTGAAATATGGGATTCCCACAATGGCTGTAACGGCTGTTGGGCGAGAAATGGCTCGGACTCCGAAGTACTTTCGTCTGGCAACCCGGATTTGTGCTGAGCTGGGGGCTCAAGTTCTTAAAACGTATTATACAGACGAAGATTTTGAAACGATAACGGCTTCTTGCCCTGTCCCGATTGTAATTGCAGGTGGGAAAAAGCGGCCGGAAATTGATGCACTTGAAATGGCATATCGCGCCATTGATCAGGGTGCATCCGGTGTGGATATGGGCCGAAATATCTTCCAGTCAGATTCACCTATTGGAATGATGCAGGCAATCAATGCTGTTGTTCATGGTAATTCCAGCCCGAAAGTAGCATTTGAGTTATATGAACAAATCAAGTCTGAAGAGCTGAAATAGCTGACAATGGAATAAACAGGAGTATTAATTATGAAATTGCATCAAAAATACCAGAAGGACATTGAAGATTTTCTTTATGTCTGTAATTGGCTGAGTGATCGTCGCTTTGTAACAAGTCATGGGGGGAATCTTGCCTTTAAAGTAGATGAAAATATATTCCTCATCACACCGACCAGACGGTACAAAAACATTCTCATATCAGAGGATCTTGTCTTTGTGGACATTGAAGGCAAAACAATTGAGGGAAGCAGAGAACCCACCGGCGAAATGCCGATGTACCTTAATTTATTCAAGTACCGTCCGGACATTAAGTCTGCTATTCACTGTCATCCACCTTACACAAACGCCTTTGCTATTATGAAGGAGAACTGGTTGATGAGGCCCATCTTCCCTGAAACCATTGTTGAGGTTGGACCGGTTCCGGTTGTACCCTATGGTGAACCGTTAACCAAACAACTGGCTGATAACTTCAAGCCCTTTCTGCAGAACTACAATACTTTTATAATGGAAAACCATGGTATAACAGCTGTAAGTCCATCGGATATTGTTCGGTTGATGCACATCCTGGACATGTTGGAAGTGAGTTCTATCTCAATTCTCTCTGCAATTGCGGCCGGTGATATTAAGGAAATTTCTCGAAAAGAAGTGGAAAACCTGGTTAATACTATGAGAACACGGGAGCTACCGATGATCGGGGCGCCAGGGGCTAATAAAAGTATCATCGATCTTTACTATCCAGAGTAACTGAAAGAGGTTTATTTATGCATACGTATCTGAGTCTGGATATTGGAACCACAGGAACAAAAGTTGCCTTGGTATCAGAAATTGGTAGAACTATTCGCAGTGCGTATGCCGAATATCCGATACTTACACCACGTACAGGCTTTGCTGAGCAGGATTCTGAGGCATGGTGGGATGCGGTAGTGGAGGGTTGCCGGTCACTTGGGGCATCAAACCCCGAAGAGCTTTCAGCCGTAATGGCAATTGGCATTTGCGGACAGATGCATACTCATGTATATCTTGACGCAGCAGGGAAACCGATACGTTCAGCTATTACATGGATGGACCAACGTACTCAGCATATTGTTGATATTATCAATGCCGATGATAAAGAATCTGCATTGATAATGGAAGAAACGGCCAATAATGCTACGTCAACATACACAGCCCCACAGGTTTCATGGATTCAGAAAAACGAACCGGAAACATGGAAACAAACGAAGCATATCCTTGTAGCCAAAGATTATATTAAATACAGATTGACAGGCGAGATGATGACCGATTACTCGGAGGCATCAGGAACACTTCTCTTTGATGTTAGAAACCGTAAATGGTCGGATGAGATGTTTAATTTCTTCTCGATACCCAGATCTGTGTTTCCTGATGCCGCACCTTCTGCCACCATCATGGGTCGTATCACCAGAGAAATTGCACAGCAAACTGGTCTTCCTGAGGGAACTCCGGTAGCTAATGGAAGTGCCGACAACTCAGCGGCTGCCCTGGGCGCAGGTATGGTGGATAAAGGTCAAGTGACTCTTATTATCGGAACAGCCGGGGTTATCAGTGCCTGTTCGGACTCTCCCCTTCCTGATGAAAAGCATCGGGTACTTTGCTGGAACTATTGTCTGGAAGATCGATGGATAAATATCGGTGTTACACAAACTGCGGGAGAATCCCTTAATTGGTTTAAGAAAGCTTTTGACTATGAGAATAAAAAAAGTAGTGGTGATATATTCTCCGCCTATGATAAAGAAACAGCAGATATTCCTGACGGTTGTGATGGCTTGATGTTTCTTCCATACCTTAATGGCGAACGGACCCCTTACTGGGATTCCAATGCCAGAGGGGTATTTTTCGGAATAAATATGAAATCAACCAAACCCCATTTCATCAAATCTATAATGGAAGGTGTTTCTTTTGCACTTCGACACAATATTGAAACGGTTGAATCTCTTGGAATGGCGGTGGACCAGGTTCTTGCTGTTGGCGGGGGATTGAAAAGTCCCGTCTGGTTGCCTGTTTTATCTCGAATTATTCAACGTCCGATTAATACTGTTGCAGTCCCGGATACAGGGAATGTGGGGAACAGTATTATCGCAGGACTTGCACTTGGGGAATTTGCATCTGTTGAAGAAGCAACAAGGCAGCTTATCTCTATTGACCGAACTATTAAATCACCACCAAGTGAGAAATATGAAAGAAGATATTTACACTTCCTTGGACTTTATGAGGATCTAAAAGAACGGTTCGCTTCTTATGCTGAAAGCTGATTTAATTAAGTGAGAATTGTTTCAGTAGCAATCATTACTGAGGCTCCGCTCTCAGCGAGTTCATCTTTCATTTTATCTTCCAGATTCCAGTCCGTGATTATTGATGTGAAATCGTCTACATCAGCAAAATGTCCTGTACGTACGAGACCACATTTGCTGCTGTCCACAACCAGATATGATTGTGCACTATTCTCAATAACAGCCCGTTTAATTGGTGTTTCAAATTGACCGGAACTTGTTACACCGAGATCAGCACGAATACCGTTTGCTGAAATAAAAGCTTTTGAACTTCGGTTTCTCTCAAGCAGCTGCAGGCCTTCAGGACTTTCGAAATTTTGTGAATCCGGGTGATATACGCCCCCGGAAAAAATAATTTTTACGTTTTTACGATTTGCTACAAGGTTGAGCACATTCAGGCTGTAGCAAAGAACCGTCATTTCAAGGTCCGGATTGATATACTCAAGAATCAGCTCAACTGTCGATCCCGCATCAAAGAAAACCACATCGCCATCGCCGATGAGCGCTGCTGCCTTTTTTGCGATGGCTCTTTTCTTCTCAACATTGGCTGTCTCAGCTGAAGTAAGCGAATATCTCATCGATCCAGGTAATCGGTTATTTCTTTCAGAGACGACAACACCGCCTCGATACGATCTGACTACTCCGGCACTTTCAAGAATCTCCATATCACGTCTGATTGTCATTACTGAGACACTCATCCGATCTGCCAGGTCTTTGATCGTTATCGAATTCGCCTGAGCAATTATATCCTGTAGGGTTTCGAGTCTGGATTGTCTTTTCACGCCATCACCATACCAGAGTTCAACCTTGATAATCCAGTCAAAT
>QNBK01000212.1 GCA_003644105.1 Spirochaetota bacterium
AAACCTGCTGCAGCCGAAGTTTGCCCATGGCTTGTACGGATCCATGATGGGCGGTGTCCAGGTAGTGGATATTATGCTGGACCGAAAATTCAACGGGGGCAATTCGCTGTTCAACCCGCAGTGATGAAACATAGTTCTCATTTTTTCTTTTTTCTATTTGCATCATAATGCAGTCGGGAAATGAGCCCCTTGTACTTTTCCTGTATGTATTGACGTTTCACCTTAAGGGTTTGTGTCAGTTCCCTGCCGATGGAGAAATCATTTTTTACCGGAAGAATCTTTGTAATAAACTCAAAGCGTTTGAACCCCTGCTCTTTTGATATTAGAGATTTCACTTCCTTCAGCAGATGCTGATAGATTCCCTCGTGTTCAATAGAGCCGGAGCCTTCAATCACCACTTCAGAAGGTGACAACTTGAGTTCAACCGCCAGTCTCATCAGCTCTTCCTCATTTACAGCCACAATAGCCGAAAGCTGTTTCTGATCCTGCCCGAGTACAACCGCATGATCGATATAGAGACTTTCCTTCATCTTATCCTCGATGGGTTCAGGCTCTACATTTTCGCCGCTCATAAGGACGATGGTATCTTTCAATCTTCCAACAATAATGATTTCACCATTTTCCGAGCGGACGGCAAGATCTCCGGTATTCAGCCAGCCATCATCATCCAGAACGGCATTGGTGGCATCCGGATTCTTGTAATATCCGGACATCACCTGAGGTCCCCGGGCAAATACAACGCCTTTCTCTCCGGTAGCCGTTTCTTGTCCATCGTCCCTTCGGACCTGAACTTCCGTGTTGTCAAAAGGGATACCGGTAGTTCCGAAAGTATTGCATTCAAATGTTCTCGAAAGTATACCCGGTGCACACTCAGTCATACCGTAGGCATTAACAATGGTGATGCCAAGGGAGTTGAACACTTCATCCAGATACTTTGGCAGAGAGCCTGCTCCTGAAGTGGCGATTCTCAGCCGGCCTCCGACTTTCGCCTGAAAAGGCTTGAACAGTTTTCCCGCCAGCACATGTCCGGGGAACATAAACCACCGGGTTAAGGAATGGTTCACCCATGAAAAAAACCTACGGAAAGCCGAACGATCCGTTAATGAAATATAACCGCCTTTAAGGTAATGAGACGACTCCAGATAGAGTTGATTGATTTTGATAAACATGAAGATGAGGTTTCGCTTAACCACCGGCATTACACTGATAGCTCTAATTGTCTTCTGATAAATAGATTCCCAAACCCGGGGAACGGAAATAATCAGGTGCGGTTTCACTTCAAGCAGATCGACGGCGAAACGGCCGGCGGAAGAATAGAAGATGGTCAGGGCAGCATAGTGGCAGACAAACTCAAAGGCCCGTTCATATACGTGCCAGGACGGCAGCATAACAATGGTGATTTCTTCATTCGAGGGGGTTACACCAAGCCGGGGAGTATTGGCAACAACATTCTGAACAAAGTTCCGGTGGTTCAGCATCACCCCTTTGGGATTCCCTGTAGTTCCAGATGTATAAACGATGGTGAGTAAATCTTCAGGATTCACCTTTGACAGAAGCTGTTCGATAAGATCCGGGGTAAGGGTTAGAAGTTCCCGGCCCCGTGAGAACAGATTATCATAAAAGGATATTTTACCACTGAGATTATCGGGGATACCCCCTGCGGATTTCTCCACTATCAGGATTTTCCGGCATCGCTTCCAGTCATCGTCGGTAAACGCGTCAGAGAGGTCAACAAGCTGAGAAACAGTCTCCAGA
The DNA here is from genome assembly GCA_003644105.1 of Spirochaetota bacterium. Lineage (GTDB taxonomy): Bacteria > Spirochaetota > Spirochaetia > DSM-2461 > DSM-2461 > UBA2779. Next base: position 1,756 of record QNBK01000212.1, read on the forward strand.
ATCAGAATAACCGAATCCGAATGATGAAAGATAAACTGTACCTCCCGGGGTGTGGTATCAGATCCCCGGGGAACGGACACAGCACCCAGAGCCTGGAGTGCATAATCGGTAACCGACCATTCGTAGCGGTTATTTACAAAAAACCCCACATGATTTCCCCGGCTTATACCCAGCTCCTGAAATCCGGCTGTCAGTTCACGAATGGACAGTGCAAAATCCGAAAAGGTTCGTGATTCAATCTTCTTACCACTGCGGAACTGATGAGAGATTCTTTCAGGATATTGCCCGGCAGCCAGGAATGGAAGTTCCAGTATATTACTCAACATATTTCCTCCTTGATTTTAAATATTCCATTAAAATCCATACAAGAATGACAATTGCTGCAATTGCCAGAAAGCCCTTTAAAGGCAGTTTCATTGCAAGAGTGACTGTAGCAACCTCAACGGCCAGTGCCGGTATTTTCCCCAGAGTACTGCTGAGTACAAAGGCATGGAGACGCATCCTGCTCCCTGCAGCTCCCAAAGTAACCGCACCGGAGGGCATATAGGGAAGCAGCCGGAAAGCAAGTACCAGAAAGAAAGCCCTTCCCACTGTCGCATCAGAAAACTTATCCATCTTAGACTTGAGAGAAGTTCCGAAACGTCCCTGTCTACCGACCATCCTGTCCAACCCCTGACGGTACAAGATAAAAGCTGCAACAGCTCCCAGAGACTCACCTGCAATGGAGAGCATACCTCCCCACCAGATTCCAAAGATGGCTATATTTGCAGCTGTCACAAAGAAACTGGGGAGAACCCCGATTACAGCAATAACGATTTCAATGATAAGACTTAAGGGAATGGCGATACCCCTGTAGGAGCTCAACAGCCCGGTAAGCCAGATTTCACCCATGAGTATATAATATCAGATATAAAGCAAAGCCGGTTAATCAATCTTGAATTTATTCAGGCCATCTTCAATCTGTCGGACACTTTCGGAGTTTTCAACACCTGATTCAGCAAACAGTTATGCCGAAGTGAATATTTCATTGACGCCATAGGTAGCTTCTTCCGTCCCGGGTTTTGTTTCATAAGAGATCTGCTCGATAGAGGAGGAGGAACCTGATATATGATAATTCTGTTGTTTAATCTGCTCGGAGTCAGAGAGCACCGAGCTGTCTATACCGTTAACTTCACTTTTCAGATTCGTGAATCCATCGTTGAAAGTGGTGGTTTTTATACAGAATTACAGAGCATTTATCCCATATGGATTTCTGATATGCTTTCTGAGTTTTTCTATTTCAGCCTCAGACTGCTCAAGAAAAATCTTTACAATATCTCCAATTGAAACAATCCCTAAAAGGGTTTCATGCCTGAAGATGGGCAAATGCCTGACTCTTTTTGTAGTCATAACATTCATTGCATAGGAAATTGTATCCTCCGGTGTCCCGACAATCAACTGTTCCCGTGGTGTCATTACAGAAGTGACAGAAGTAGTATCACTATTAAGGTGCCTGGGGCAGGCTTTCTTCAAAATGTCTCTTTCCGTTACAATTCCTGCCACTTTCCCGGAAGAATCCAGTACTATCATTGCACCAACGTTTTTATCATTCAACTTCTCAATCACATCACATAACATTACGGTATCTACAACGCTATAGATTTCATTTTTCTTTTCATTCAGGATTTCTGATATTTGCATAAAGCCTCCATTCAATTTCACAGTAAGACTGACACGGTTTTATTATGAAAGCAAGGAAAATACGCCGCTGTTTACAGCTGCAGTTCTCCTCTCTCTCCACTTGAAAATCACTCAGCATATCATATTTATTACTATTTTACTAATATATACTTGTTTCTCCGGTGTTCACTTAATATATTAGTCTGATGAGCAGTATTCTATCCATTGAAAACCTCAGCAAAAACTACGGAAAAGTACTCGCAGTAGACAACATCTCCCTGAAAATTGAAGAGGGAATCTGTTTCGGCCTGTTAGGGCCGAATGGCGCCGGGAAAACGACTACCATCGAAATGATGGAAGGCATCCTGAAACCAACCACCGGCAGAGCCCTGTTCCGGGGAAAGCCAATCGGGCCGCATTTTCATCAACGCGTCGGCATACAGTTCCAAAGCACCGCACTGCAGGATTTCATCACCGTTGAAGAAACCCTCAAACTCTTCTCTGCACTTTATTCCACTCACCGGGATTCCGAGGAAGTTATCGAGATATGCAGCCTCGGTGACATACTTAAACGGGACAACCGAAAGCTCTCAGGAGGACAGCGGCAGCGCCTTCTGCTTGCTCTGGCCATCGTCAACGACCCTGAAGTGGTTTTTCTGGACGAACCTACTACCGGGCTGGATCCTCAGGCCAGGCGGAATTTCTGGTCGTTGATTGAAAAAATCAAGAAAGAAGGTAAGACAGTCCTACTCACCACTCATTATATGGAAGAAGCTGAAATACTCTGCGATGAGGTTGCCATTATGGATCAAGGACATATCGTTGCCCGGGATGTTCCAAAAAAACTTCTGGCCGAAAATTTCGACGGTGTTATTGTCAAGCTGCCATGGAAGAAGAACAATCAGCTCCCTGATGGAGCGGTTCAGGTTGATGATTACATTGAAATTCACTCAATGGATATAGATGCAACCCTGCATCACCTGATTCATCATAGTATTCATCTGGACGGTTTAACTATTCACGCCCCAAACCTGGAAGACCTCTTCCTGAAACTCACCGGCTCATCACTCAGGGCCTGAAAGAGGAGATACGTATATGCGCAAATTTGCCGCACTCATGCATGCTCGAAATATGGAATTTGTAAGGGATCGGGGAAATTTATTCTGGAATCTGCTATTCCCGGTATTTCTGGTTTTCGGCTTTTCATTCGCATTCTCCGGAGGAGATGACACACTATTCAAGGTTGGTGTCATCGGCAATTCTGAAATTGTCAGCGAATTCCTCCAGGAACCTTACCTCGAAAAGATCCCCTATGAGGAGACACCATTTGCTTTGGATAAGCTCAGGCACCATCAGCTGGATATGGTGATTGATCTGCAGAAATCCTCATATTTTATAAATGATGACTCCGCTAAAGGAGAGGTTGCTGAAAACCTTTTTGTCTCTGACGACGGAGCGCAGAATTTCAGCAGGAAGGAAGTCAGCGGAGAACCGATACGCTATGTTGATTGGTTTGTGCCGGGAGTGATAGGTATGAACATGATGTTCTCCTGCATATTCGGCGTTGGCTGGATTATCGTCCGGTATCGAAAAAATGGAGTTCTGAAGAGACTCAAAGCCACACCTGTTCGGGCTCTGGAGTTTATTTCTGCTCAACTGGTCTCCCGGCTGTTGATTGTACTATTGACATCAATAGTGGTATTCACAGGCACCAACATATTTTTGGAATTTATGATGGAAGGTTCCTTCCTGAACCTCATATTGATAACCGCTGTTGCAACTATCTGCATGATTTCCTTTGGTTTGGTATTCGCAGCCCGTATTAAAAGTGAGGAACTTGCCAACGGTCTGATGAATCTTGCACTTTGGCCGATGATGGCATTTTCAGGAGTTTTTTTCTCTCTTGAAGGAACTCCTTTATTACTCCGGAAATTATCCCGTATTTTCCCTCTTACTCACTACATCGAAGCAGCCCGAGCTATTATGCTGGACGGGGCCGGATTGGCAGACATCCTACCAAATATTGCCGTACTGCTCGGAATGACAGCTCTTTTCCTG
>QNBK01000213.1 GCA_003644105.1 Spirochaetota bacterium
AGGGGCTTCAAATCTTTATAAAAATCAAGCATATCCGGCTTGGGGGTATCAAAGGCTATTACCGTATCGTATTCATCCCCGATTTCCTCAGAGCTTCCGATTACACGGATGGAATTGTATTTGGCAATACTCAGAAGGTAGGGGAATTTATCCCAGTTCTCACGGTTGAGCACCATGGCCTGAGTCCTGTGAAATTTGGTCATCAGGAGGCTGAAAGCCACCATCGAAGCCACACAGTCTTCATCGGGATTCTGATGACCTATCATCAGGAAGGATTCCCGGGTGCACATCACATCAATAAAGGTATCAACAATCTGCAATTTCCGTCGTCTGTTCGGAATACTCACTTTTTTCATTTTTTATCACCTGCAACATACAATTCAACCCGGTTACGGCCGGCTTCTTTGGCAGCGTATAAAGCCTTGTCTGCCTTGTCCAATAATGCTTCGGAGGTACTTCCGTTTTCAGGGCATACGGAAATGCCGATACTGGCTGTGATATTTTTAAATGACCCCTTCCGCCCTTTGAGAATATCCAGGGTTTTGATCGCTTCTCCGGCTTTCCGGCAGCATTCCAGGGCTTCTTTCCCGGACCGTCCCGGGAGGATAAAGGCAAACTCATCTCCCCCGTACCGGGAGAGAATATCCATCTTCCCGAAAGCCGATTCAATAGCAGGCACAACGGCGAGAATCACCTCATCCCCTGCAGCTTCTCCATACTCGGCATTCAGGGTTCCGAAACGGTCAAGATCCAGAATTACCAGAGACATGGGGTTTCCCTTCCGTAGAGCATCTCCAATTGAACTTTCCAATGTTTCATCAAAGAATCGGCGATTATACAAGCCTGTAAAATCATCGGTAACCGCACGGATACGGGCATTTTCACCCCATTTCACCATATCGGACAAAAATGCACCGGTTTTCTGCAGGCGGCTGGTGGATGTGTTCAGCATCTGCTGCATAATTTTTATAGCCGCAGCAGGCTCCTTCAACATAAGCCTGCTGAAACCTTCAGCATCAAGAGACAGGAGCAGGCAGTCATCGACGGTTTTACATGTGGCCGAACGAACGTCCTTTTCCAGAATGGACATCTCACCGAAAAAACTGCCCTCCCCCACCCGGGACACCTCAACCTCTTCTCCATCAGAGCTGAGAATGGAGATAGCCACCGTCCCTGAGAGGACGATGTACATCAGGCGGCCGACATCCCCTTCCCGAAAGAGTATCCAATTCCCGGGAACCTCGTTTCGCTTCATCAGAAGTCTCACCCGGGAAAGCTCAAGCTGGCTCAGAGAAGAGAATATTTCCAGATTTTTCAACGTATCATGCGTCATATGTCGATGAAATCCTCTGGAAACAAGCAGCAGTTTCCACCCCGACGACGGCCTTCCAGAGTAAGGGGATGAACCGCCTCTATCAGGGAAACTGCATCGGAGCCATGCTCCGGAGCCATCCCCAGGCCGAAACTCACCGATAACCGAAAAGTATCATCCCCAAGTATTTCCCTGAGATTCAACGAACGCAGGTGGTTCCCGATTTTTTCCGCCTGCTTCAGCAGTTCCACCCTTCCGGCTCCCGGTAGAATAAGTGCATTTTCATTCCCCATGTACCTGAACAACATATCCCTGTTGCCCATCAATTCACAAAGATCATCAGCTATAAACCTGAGAACTTTGTCACCGGCTTCATGTCCGTAATTATCGTTAATCTCTTTGAAATTGTCGGGTTTGTACATCAGCAGGCCGGTTGAATTCCCTGTATCCCGGGAACTGAAAGCCCGGGCCAGAGTCTCTTCAAAGCTGGTTTTATTGTTCAGACCGGTGAGTTTATCCACATACACCTGCCGTTTAAGTTCCTGAACCAGGGGAGAATTCTCTTTTACCAGGGAATTCACCCCCCTGATTCTAGCCGACACCTGCACCAGAAAGGCATGAAGCAGCCTGGCACTCACCTGGGGGTGATCTTTTAAAATATCATTGAAACTGTTATCCCCTTTGGGAAAAACCAGAAGAGAGCCTCCACCGGAAACAGCCGCCGAGGCGTTCCGTAACTCTCCGGTAAACATATCCAGCTCACCGAAGGTATCACCGGAAAGAAAACGGGCGATATCTACCGGCTGCCCCTCATCATCATCTTTCCTGATAACAACCTCTCCATCTTCCACGATGTAAAGACGAGCAGAATCATCTCCAGGCGAGAACACCAACTCATTATCAGAAAACTCGAGGAATCCGCTGTGGGAGGCGATAACGGCCAGATCTTCATCGCTGCTTGATGAAAAAAGAGCTGTGGATTTCAGAAGCCGCTTCGGGTCTGAGGTCATAATCTTATCATCAGGGAAAAAGATAACAGAGGCAAGTTATTCATTAATTAATCATTCAGAGTAATATCCGGCACAGATTTCAGCAAACCCAGAATCATTTCAACTTCCGGGGGCCTTGAATCATAAGCCCATCGCTTTTCTTCAGGATGATAGCCGTAGCGGGTATAGGATTCCCCCGGACCGCCTCGATGAAAGAGGCTCAGCCAGGGTTTATCAGACCTCATTCCCAGGGCCATAACATCTCCCTCAGGGCCCGGGGCAAACCAGATTCTCTCATACGGACCATGAGGTGACTTGAAGATTACCCTGGTAAGTTCATCTCCGAAGGCATCCGTATCCAGAGAAAGCACCGCATCCCTCAAATGCTTACAGCTCCGTCCAAGATCTCCAATCGGCCGCATCGCTCTGCGTTCGGTAAAATCCGGACAGGTACAGGTATACGAGTACAGATTAACGGTATACCGGCCGCCACCGGTCCGGCTTTCCACTTCAATATTCCGATTATAGTCCATACCAAAAGGAGCGATACTCAGTAATGCAGGTTTCCAGAGACCCATCCTGCTCATTCCTCCGCTGGAACCGGCAGGTTTCCGGCCCTCTCTTTTGCCCGGGAGGAATACTTGAACACCGGAGACATATGACTTTTCTTAGCCGGAATCATTACCTCTTCCCCGGTAGCAGGATTCCGGCCGATCCGGGCCTTTCTGGCCGGTTTCAGGTTCATGGAAATACGCCCAAGCTGCCCCAGAGAAACGGTATTCCCCATCAACATCCCGGTTTCCAGCAGAACAGCATAGTCGTCCAGCAGATTCCGGACAGCCTTCTGGGTTAACCCGTTATTATCAGCCAGATAACGGATCATGGATTTCTTATCGAAACCTCCAGGCCCCGCATACCCGGGCTGGGTGAAATACCGGTTCATATAAACAAAAGAATTGGTAAGGAACACCATGGCCTCCCGAATGCGCTGTTCCTGTTCTTCTACTCCCAGTTCCCCGGGAAGTACGGCAATACGGAAAACGGCAGAAGTGTGCTTGACAGGTGAACCGGAAAAGGCCGCTTTTGCACCGATTCCAAGGGGTCCTTCAAGCTTCACTTCATCCGCTCTGATGATATCCGGTACATCGGAACGGGTTTTAATACTGGCATATTCAAATTTTCTTGTTGACCCCGGACCCAAAGCCACCAGAGAGCCCGAAAAGGTGGAAATAATCATACCCCGGGCATCATCCGCTTCAACTGAATTGATAAAAGTCATACCCAGCAAACCAATTTGTTCTTCAAAGAGCCGATTTTTCTCAAGCCAGAGTTCTTTCAGCCTTGATAACGCGTCATCACTTTTTGCCCAGTTTTCCCTGGAAGAAGAAACAAGTTCTTCAAGATGAGCTGCAACTTCATCCGGTAGTTGATTATTCATGCTTTCATTATACCCCGAAATGGCTTTGAAAGGAAAATCTACTTGTCGATATCCGAAGGCAAGGCTATCATCCCCCTGAGGGACTCCATGGAAAAACGCAGCATAGAACGACACCTGATGGAGGAGTTCATCCACCTTGACGGTGGTGAAGGAACCATACCAGGCAGAACCATTGATGTAAGTCGAAACGGGATGAAGGTTGTTGTCAATCACCCTCACAGCTTTGATGAGATTCGCAGGATATCGGTAAATCTGCCCGGTGATGGCGGAGAAGGTATACCCTGCCATATAAGACGCAGTAAGAAGTCTGAAGAACAATGGGAAATCGGATTGGAATTTGATGGAGAAACCGATGCCCGGATGCTGCTGATTGAACGCTGGCTGGAAAGCCTTGAAAATCATCGACAGGAGACAGAATCGGCACCCACTGAATCACGGCAGATTCCCAGAACTCGCTGCACGATTACCGATATCACCTGTGAAAAGAATGGTGTAGAAGTATTTTCCGCAGAAGATCTTTCTGTAGATGGTATGCTGCTGAGGCTCAATGGAAAAATTTCCAGTGGTGATTTGCTGAATCTCTCGATGAAACTGCCGGAAAACACACGGCGTATCTCCTTCTCCGGGCGGGTTGCATACCTTGTGGAGAATAACTTGAAAACCTCGTACTCAGCAGGTATCGCCATAGAGGAAATAAAAGAAACCGACCGTAACCGGCTGAAAAACTTCATAGTTGATATTGCCTCCGGCGCTGCAATGCTGGAATATCACAAACTTCTGGAGCGAGAAAAACCATCTGAAGAATTCCGTATAGAAGGTGAAGAACCTGAACGAATATTGCGAAATCTTCTGAATGAGGGTCTTACAATAAATCATCTCGATGAAGAAGGTTTACGTATAATTGAAACCCATATTTCAGATATTCATGGCAGAGAATTTTCCTCTCAGGTACCAAAACATCATTCGGGAAATGCCTTCTTCTCTTTTACTCAAAAAGGAGCATCTTTCACCTTTTCCACCAAAAGCTCAGGATGGGCAGATGGTATGGGGACATTCAAATTTCCTTCTGTGATTTTTCGGGGTGAAAAGAGAGCCGGTCAGCGGAAAGACGATGGAGGTTATATCGAACTGACTTCATCCACGGAAAAGGTTTTTGGCCGTATGATGGATTCCAGTCGACGGGGAATCCTTTGTGAGATTCCCAGGGAATCCTTCTTGGGGAATCCTCTTAATACCGGACAGTCACTGGATATTTCCATCAATGGGAAAACTATCCCGGGAGAAATACGTCACATCGTTGAAGAACGTAGTAATGAAGGCAGATCAGTATTCCGAATCGGATTGGAAACCGGTATTCGCCGCCGTGAACCCGAATCAACGGTCTACAATACAGAAACCTGGAGGAAAATGTGGAACGGTCCTCAGAAAACTCTGGGAGACTCTTCTCTGGTTCATCCCCGCAGCATTTATTACACCAACCATGAAGGCAGAAAGATTGCAGCCCTTTTACATATTATCGATCCGGACAAACCCTGCATTGCCGTCGTAATCCCACCTGCTTTCGGAAAAAAGAAAGAAGTTCTGGCACCACTGGCCCTCACGCTGATGGCCAATTTCTCCGCAGCAGGGGAGAATCTTGCAGTTCTCAGGTATGACGGTATAGACCGCCCCGGGGAAAGTGCAAATGCCAACATTAATTCCCGCCGGGGGTATGAAATGATC
>QNBK01000214.1 GCA_003644105.1 Spirochaetota bacterium
CTTGCCAATTCATCAGCTGTTTTCTTAAGATTGAAACCTTCAGAATCTGCTTTCAAGCTCCGAAGTTGAGCCGAAAGGGAACGCAGGCTTTCGTCTGTACGCCCGATTCCTTCCGCCTGCCTTATCAAGTTGTCACCAAGAGACTCACTTGAATCCAAAAGCTTTTTCTCTACATCACCCATCCAGGAGGAGAAACGTTCAAGAGTTTCAGTGAAAATCTCCAGACCATTCACATAGGCCTTCTCCTTCTTCTTTATCTGACCAGCCAGGTCTTTGCGTTCCTCAAAGTAATTCCCGATAGCCTCCATAGAATCGACGAAGCCGCCACTCATGCCTTCGGCAATTTTCTTGAGCTCACTCACCATCGCTTCCATATCGCTATTCCCACCGGCATTGGATTTGAGAAACCAGGAGCGTACGAGATTCCGCATCAGAACCCCCGCCACCGAGGTGGTAATAGCAACACCGATAAGGGAAAAAGTCTCTTCAATCATCCTGGTACTTAGTGAAAATCGCTGGGACTCCAGGAGCGTAAGTGATATATCCCCTGAACCTTCGGTGCCACCAGCAAGGCCGGACCCCAATCCACCCTCACCTATCCGATAGAACAGAGTAGCCAGGGAAATCAAAGTAAAAAGAAACCCAAGAAAGTAGATGGAATCCGCATAATGCTCCGAGAGTTCTCCATCAGCTCCTGCCTTCTGGGCAACAGCCACCATAAGAGCAAAGAGTACCACTACAACAGTCGGTCCGAAATTGGCTACCTCCGGCAGAAGCATGCGGCTATAAACAATCATCGCAGCACCACCAACTGCAGCAATAAAAAACATGAAATTCAGAAAAGCTCGGGTACCACGAGTCATCAGACACCTCCCAATCGCTGGTAGAGAACATGAGCATCGTTACCACAGCTGTACTCACCCAATTGCCAATCCAGACAAAGCCAATAACCACCTGCAATATCAGTCATATAACCAACCTTTCGCCCCGGATATGTACGGGAGATTATTTGCACTGCTTCGTTAAACGCACCCTTGCTTCCGATATACACTTCCGTCCAGGCATGATAACCACCACTACAGGAGCCACCCATGATTCGGGTTTTTCCACCTACAGCCTCAATAGCTGATGAAACAAGAACCGAAAAATCATCACAGTCCCCAGCCAGTCCTGCTGCTATCGTTCGATGTGCTGGTGAATAATAATCGGAACCGATACTGACTGGATCGTTCACGTACTTCCACTCGGTCGAAATGTAGTTGTGAATAGCAATAATCTGCTTCACACCATTCTTACCGGCAGCGTATTTATCACCATCATCCCGATAATAGCTTCCGGGAACTTTGGACGCCAGAACAACGGCAAAGTCACGAACAATCGGGGCATCAGGTTCGACTGCAGCAGCGAAACCACGAACCCGGGTTACTTCTTCACCGTTCAGAGTAACAATCACCTGCCCTTTTCCATCAGGCCGTGATTCAGCATCAGCCGCCCGCTTCAAAGCAGCATCCACCTGACTCCTGAGTGCCTCAATCTCCGCTACCTGAGCGGCATTCTCTTCCCGAGTTGATTCAAACAAGGCGAGTTCAGATTCCATCGCCTGGATTCGATCATTAAGGGCTCTGATCGTTGCAGCTCGTTCCTCCGGATCCAGAGTTTCATCTTCCAGAATATCGTCAACATAATCATCAATATCTTCCACGTAGTTACCGGCACCCGGGTGCAGCATGGAAATAAGAACCTGGCGGCCTTCATCGTAGGAAAGCTCATCATTCCTGATATCTCCTGGAATAAAAGCACTGCCGGCAACGGTAGCCCCAAGTGTAATTACTGCTGTAATAATCAGGAAGCGACGACCGTTGAGAGTACTTCGCCCTCCTACCAATCGAGAAAGGATGAGAAGAACAAAACCGGCTAATGCCAGAACTTCGTTTCTAATGACCTGACCCAACCAACCATCCCGGGAGTACACCCAGTAATTCAAAGACAGCAAGACCAGGACAATACCAACTGCGAAACTGATCCAGAAAGGTGACCGTTTCAACCCCCTGGAACATAATGACCAGAAAGCCAACAGACCTCCGGACAGAAGTACCAGTAGGGACGGATTCACTTCCAATCCTCCAGGCAGGTCTAATTTACAAAAAAGTAAGAGAACCACTGAGGTAACCAGTACAAAGCCGAAAACACCACTGATGAAAATCAGCCCATTACGCAACTGGTTCATTCACCCCTCCTCACATCTTCCTGAACCGATACCCGCTCCATAACCAATGTCTTTTCACAATCTTCTAACTGATTCGCCGCCGCCCTCAATTCCCGAGCACTCAATGGCGCATTCAAATCCGTCACTTGCAGAGAGCCATCTCCTTTCGGATGTTCCGTAAAGGAAAGAACTTTACTCCCTTCCCGGCTGACAATTTCCAACCGACCATTTGTCAGGTTCTCACCACTCTTTTTCATAGCCCTTGAAAAGCAAAAAGTATGCCAATAGCAGAGATTGAGATTTTTTGACTTTGGGAGGGCGTTAAGCGTAACAGGAGTTACGATGGGACGAATGATTCCGTACAGAAGTTACTGGAAAGATATTCAGAAAAGAAAAAAGAAGAGGGGGATTACAAAGTCTGATCAATCTACCAAATATTTTCAGACAGATTGGCTCAAGGTTTCATGAGCATCATAGATACAATGCCCAAGGAATGATAAGAGTCTCTTGTCAGCTTGCTCACCGTTCAAATAACTCAGAGAAATTTCGCCGCATAAACTTATATTTTTGGAGTACAATGACCTCATGTGTGCACATTCCGAAAATCTTGTCTGTTTCGTCGGCCAGAGAGATCCCAGGCCGTCCTTCGGAGTTACCGGCCCGGTCGGAGAACCTGTTGATGGCCCTGTACTGGCACTGATCAATCATCGCCATTTTGAACAAGCCTACTTACTTTGCAATTCTAACGACTCCTTTGAACGAGCCACACAGATACGAATCGAGTGTGAAGAAGATCCCGAGTTACCCAAGGTTAATATCATTTCTGTTGATATCAGCGATATCATTGATCACTCGACTATCTATCGAAGCCTGCTTATTGCAACGACTCTGCTGCAGGAACGATCCAAACACCAGTCGCCCTATTGGTCGGTTCTTCTTGATCCCGGAACACCACAGATGCAGACTGCCTGGATACTCCTGGTCCGATCCGGAGCATTCAATGCCACCCTTCTTCAGGGCATCCCTCCGCGATTCAACAACGGTATTTACACCTGCCGTGAGGTGAATCTCAGTGACGAAGCACTACCGGTCATACTTCCTCCAGGCGAATCCGCAGGCATCATATCTGAAACGACTGCCACCATCAAAAAACGATTTGTGGAGATAGACAATAAACAGGAAAAAATACCAGCAAAGTCCTTTGACGACATGATCAATTCTGGTGATTTGGCAATCCGGGATTCCTCAACCCGCAAGGTGTTCCAACAAGCCTGGAAAGTGGCAAACTACGATCACGAACATCATCTTATTCTTGGAGAAACCGGTACCGGAAAATCGAAGCTGGCTGAATGGATTCACCGGAATGGACCCAGATCTGACAAAGTTTTCCATCCAATCAACTGTGCAACCCTCACCGCATCTACAGCTGAAAGTGCTTTATTCGGTCACAAAAAGGGTGCCTATACAGGTGCTGAATCAGACCGGCCCGGAGCCCTGCGAACCGCCGACGGTGGTGTTCTATTTCTTGATGAAATCGGCGATCTGAATCTTGAATTGCAAGCCAGACTCCTCACCATCCTGGACGGACAATCCTTCCAACCCATGGGCTCCGATGAATCAGTAATGGTCGATGTGGTTGTTATTGCTGCAACAAACAAGGACCTACAGGAGATGGTAGAGAAGCAGACCTTCCGAGCCGACCTCTATGCCCGCCTGGCCACGGTACCTCTGACAATGCCCCCACTACGTGATCGCCCGGAAGATCTGAAGGCCATAATTAACGAACAACTGGCAGACTGGAACCTCCATTACGATAATGTCAGAACAATATCAAAAAAGACTCTGGAAATACTCCAACTATACAATTGGCCCCGAAACATCAGGGAACTGGAACAAGCTTTGAAACGTGCCTTCATGTTGGCACCAAATACTGAAGTTCAACCTACCGACCTGTCTGAAGAAATTCTGAAAGCCACCGGTGAAGGTTTCAATTCCCGCTATCCCCGGATTGAGATTCCAGAAAGTGGACTGAAACTGAGAGAGATTCTCAGCGAACTGGAGAAAGATGCATTCAGACAAGCCGTTGAGCGTACCAGTGGTAATATGGCCCAAGCTGCCGCGCTCTTGGGCTGGGAAGCTCCTGCGTTCAGGAAGGCTGTGAGAGAGAGGCATCCGGATTTGACTTGAGCTTTTTTCGACAGGCCGTAAGTTGATACCAGGAGAAGAAAAAGGAACCACACCAAAATGAGTTTCCCTCGGAAACAGGCTTTAAACGGCCACGGATTCCTCATCTCCATCAGCGGATCGGTATCCGTGAGCAGGGCAATATGATTTACGACAACGGTATTCAGGGCCACTCCCCCGCAGATAACAAAGGGCTCTCCCGGCGGACTGCCGTCCAGCAGAACGTCCAGCAGATTTCCTGCCAGGCCCCGGCTCAAACCATCTGCAATGGAATCCAGGGAGAATCCGCAGTCCAAGGCGTTCGGCCTGCTAGTCCAGAAAGCCCCCGGTACCTGCGGCGCAGGAGGTGTTGCCTTTAAAGCTTCGGTATTCCCCCTCCCCCGACCAGGAAAACAGGCCGAATTTCTCCCCACCTATTATGAGTATCCCCAATGAGGCCAACAGAAAGTTTCGTTTACTTTTCTTCATTTTCAGGTACCTCAGACTGTTTAATCATATTAATTATATCATTTACCAGAGACAGATATCTCTAATTAAATTACTTATCACTATTCACTTCGTACTTGTCCGTATCCTCGAAAATCGGCCAGGGTATATTGATCTTTAACGGGTTAGAGGAACGGCTGGATTTGGCCTCCGGAGGTTATTGGTTTTTACTCCAGTACCAGCAACAGATTTTCACGCGTAAGAAGCCGGGCATCCTCGGGATGCTCCAGAAATGCCTGCACATCTTCAATCAGTAGATTGATGTCCAGATTATCCAATTTGGTTTTTAGAATCTTCCGCCAATTTTCGACATTCAGTGTACCTGTGACTTGTGTCTGGTTCAGGGCGTTCTGAAGCATAGGGATATTCGGTTCCAGAGGAGGCCGGTGAGATCGATACCATACCAGATCGTACCAGTCTCTCCCCTTACAGTAGGGCCGTGTGAGAAGAGCCTGGATTTTACCGGCCATCAATGATTTTATAGAATAATGACTGACCACAAAAGTGAGATGCCTGGTAATAACTGTTCGCCTAATAA
>QNBK01000215.1 GCA_003644105.1 Spirochaetota bacterium
CCTGCCGGCTCTCTACAGGCCGCTGGTTCATCCTGCCTCGGCATCCATGCCTCGGCTTGCTTCCTGATCGGTCGCAACCGGATTCACCCTTCGATTCCCGCTGCACAAATAAAAAGCCACCAGGCACCCTGTGGGCACTTGATGGCTTTTTTGGAGGTGGCGGGAATCGCCTTTCTTTCGCCGGCTTCCTGCCGGCTCACTTCAGGCCGCTGGTTCATCCTGCCTCGGCATCCATGCCTCGGCTTGCTCCCTGATCGGTCGCAAACGGATTCACCCTTCGATTCCCGCTGTACAAATAAAAAGCCACCAGGCACCCTGCGGGCACTTGATGGCTTTTTTGGAGGTGGCGGGAATCGAACCCGCGTCCGGTAGGTCAGAAAACGCACATCTACAAGTTTAGTCGTCCGGTAAGTTTTCGTGCACGGGGTGGGCGGTCGACGGCCGTCCGTGCCTTATCCTGCTTAATGTCCCTGAAGCAGCCGCAGGCCGAAGCTCAGGTAAGTTCCGGTTTGTGTCGGATTAGCCGGTCCTCGGAACAGCGTACCGGTAATCCGGGCTGGGTTAAATTACGCAGCCATGGCGAGAGCGCCGTCGAATTCGACTACGATCTCATCTTCTTTTTTGGCACTTGAAAGTGTGCGCTAGTTTTAGGAGTTGGCGCTCCACTTGCAGTACGGCCCCTGTAATCCTCCCGTCGAAACCAGGGCACCCCCCCGGTTCAAAACAAAAATACTCTTCTATCGTCCGGCAGTCAACTGCACCCATGCCGGTATTCTACATTCTTCCCCGCCGTTCTCTGTCCATATCTCTTTGAATATCACGGTCACGCAGGGTGTTCCTTTTGTCCGACATTTTCTTACCCCGGCAGAGACCTACTTCAACCTTCACGTAACCCCGGACCAGGTAGAACTTCAGGGGAATCAGAGTAACGCCTTTTTCATTGACTTTTTTCTCAAGTTTGAGGATTTCTTTCTTATGTGCTAAAAGGCGCCGTGGACGATCTGAGACATGATTGAATACACCGCCGTGTGTGTAGGGGGTGATACTGAGGTTGCGCAGCCACAGCTGGCCACCCTGGGCTTCAACGAAGGCATCGGTGAAGTTGAAGTGAGCCGCTTTGATGGATTTCACTTCGGTGCCCTTTAACTCGATACCACATTCCAGGGAGTCCTCCACGGTGTAAAGGAAGCGTGCTTTGCGATTGACGCCCAACAGACCGGGAGTGGTTTTTTTCTTTTTTTTCGCGCCCATAACAGCTCGGATACTGTCACGCAGGCGCGTTAGAGGTCAACAGCAATTACCAGACGAAAGCCGATAACCGGGCTGGTGGTTTCAGGGGGCAAACCTCCACGGACAGCTGCAGGGTAGGGCAGATTACTGTCGATAAATGCACCCCCGCGGACAGGGCGGTCGGGAGCCGCCAAAGTATCAGAGGGATCCTGATAAGAGGGTGAACCATCGACCGGCCTGAAGAGATTTTCATTCACCCTGTAAGGATTTAAAGCCCATTCCCGAACATTCCCGGCCATGCCGATAATCCCAAGAGTGCCGCTGTCAGCAGAGTCAACTGTTTTGATAACATCTGACAACCCCGAAGTGTTTTCGGCAACACGGTTTAATCGGGCGGCTGCTTCCCACTCATCCTCCCGGGGCAGTCTTGCAGATAATCCGCTTCCTCTGAGATATTTCTGAGAAAACCATTCGGCATACGCAGTGGCGGCGTACCATGAAACTTCAGTTACCGGGTTCCCACCCGTACCGGTGGGGTATCCGGAAAGACTCCAGTCGGAAAGATAGTTTCCATCCGCCAGACCGTCGGCGATGAGTTTTTCCTGATTATCAACAGACCACCGGGGATATTCTGATATGAAGGCTTCAAAATCTTTGTTGCTTACCTCTACCGCAGATATGAAATATGTATCCATCGAAGCCATAACGGGGAGAGCACCGGAGCGGGGATTGTACCCGGCGGATAAGGCTTCCATGTCGCCGATGGGGAGGTTGATTTTCGGGATGGAAATATACTTTTTCCCTCCTAAGAGCTGCGCTGGAAAAGAAAGAGTTGAAAGAGCGATGCTGTAATCATCTTCAGCGTTATCAGCCAGAGATGCGGCTGCTGTTTTTTTATCATCAGCTGTGCTGCTCAAATCCCACTGAGACAGACGGTTTTCATTCACAAGGTACAGAGCCGAGAGATATTTCTCCGGATTATCAACAGAATCCAGGGCGGCAGAGTCGATAAAAGAAACAATACTCTCCAGTCCCGCAGGTGCTCCCCGGGAATGAAGCATGAATTGAGCACGAAGGATATCAGAAAGCTGTCTTTCGTCGATGGAAAGGGGCAGGGCTGCAGCAGTGAGTTCACCGGTAAAAACAGACTGAAGGATATCCCTGGCTGTCCAGGTAAGAACCGGGGGGATGGCGTAACGGTCCTCTTCGGGACCGGTTGCCGACCAATGGGCAAAATTTCGCAAACCGGCGGCCATAAACTCATACCCTTTTTGAGGCTTCAGTATTACTGTCACCTTCCCTTTTCGGTGAAAGAGTTTTGAGGCAAAGATTCTCCCGGGAACTTCAATTTTTTGTTCATCCTGCACAAACCCGGGCCTGCGGAGAGTCAGGGTTCTCTCTCCATGGCGGATAAAAACTTCATCTCCGCTTGTTCCCAGTCTGATGCCATCAACAATTACCGATGCATCCGGGGGGAGCGTCTCAACTGTCAGGAAGGTTCCGTTTTGTTTTATACCGGGGAGGAAAAGGAGGAGAAAAACAATCAGTATAACGATAAGTCCCCATATTACCGGTAAATAGCTTCGAGGCTGAATCCCGAGAACCGGTTTGAGAGTAACTTTTATACTTTCAATAGATACTTCCTGAACATCTTTCTTTTTTTTCTTTTTTCCGGGACTCTTGTTTGCAGACATACTTGGGATTATATGATTGGTGTAAAACTGTGGTCAATAATGCCTCAGGTTGTTAGGATGTGCTTGTGAAAACAGAAACAGAAACAGATTTATTGGACAGCATTCAAAACTGGACGGAAACGCTCCTCACCCATAGAGCCAGGAGGCTGGAAAAGAAAAAGCGCAAGCAGAAAGCCCGGGGTGTCATTATGGAGTGGATTGACGCATTTCTCTGGGCTGTGATGGTTGTTCTACTTCTGAATCAATATTTGCTGCAGGCTTACCAGATTCCATCCGGTTCCATGCGCAACACCCTGATCGGCGGTGTGGATCCTTATACCGGCCGGTCCAGCAGCAGTGATCGCATCTTTGTCGACAAGCTGACTTTCGGCCCTGAACTGCTTCCCGGTATTACCAAACTGCCGGGATTCAGAGAGTCCCGCCGGGGTGAAGTGATTATTTTTGAAAATCCCGAGTATGAGAGTCCCTCATTAGTTTACGAAATTGCCCAGAGAGTTTTGTATATGGTGTCTTTATCTTTAATTGACCTCAACCGCATAACCGCCGGTGAAACGGCCCATCAGTTTCTTATCAAGCGGCAGGTGGCTGTGGACGGCGACAGAGTTCTTTTCCGCCGGGGAGAGCTGTACTTCCAGCCTGCAGGAGAAGCATCTCTGATACCCGAGGCGGAGTTTAAAGAGTTTACCGGGCAGGATTACGGGAACCACCTGCTCCTGGACCCTGCATATTATGATAACCGTGAGGCGTGGATTAAAGCGAAATCCCTGGAACGGGCCGGTTTGACTGTGAACAGGGTAACTGCAGATCAGGCAGCGGAAAACTGGGTTTCTCCTTTAAGAATCAGAATCGGCGACGGGTACGAGGATGAGCGCATTGCATCCGAGATACTGCGTTCGCTCTACCCATTTGATGAAAATATCAGCTCGGCGGATGAACGTTACACTCAGGGCATCTACGTCCCTGAAAACTGGCTTCTGCCCCTGGGGGATAACCGGAGTAATTCTCTGGACGGCCGTTATTTCGGTCCTGTATCCTCGGATAAAATACTGGGAAAGGCTTTGTTCAAGTACTGGCCGCCGGGACGTATCGGCGGTATTCACTGATGCCTCTTCCCGCTACCCGTTCCAGGCTTTCGTACAAAGACCGTATCAGTCATCAAAAGAAACGGTTCAGATTTGTGAGAGTAGTCCTTCTGGTACTGGTAGTTTATCTGCTTATTTCTACAGCCCTGGCCGAACCCTGGGTTTTAAATACCGATTCCATGAACCCGGGTTATCCATCAGGGGTCCGTTTTCTTGTCCATCCCTATTGGCTCAGGGATAAGGATGGTAATTTGAGATTCCCGCCGAAGCGGGGAGATCTTGTTTCCCTGATGCCTCCATATATCGTTCCGGAGGCCTGGTATTTTAAAGTAATCAATCCTGTTCTCCGACTTGT
This sequence comes from Spirochaetota bacterium, assembly GCA_003644105.1. Classification (GTDB taxonomy): domain Bacteria; phylum Spirochaetota; class Spirochaetia; order DSM-2461; family DSM-2461; genus UBA2779. Next base: position 4,362 of record QNBK01000215.1, read on the forward strand.
TACATTTCAGAAAATAGATATCGGTCTGTTGAGTAAAGATGACTGGGAAAACAGCCGTATCTTCAAACGTATTATCGCTCTGCCTGGAGATACCGTTTATCTTGATGATTCTGTCGCTTATGTCAAAGGCGCAGAGGATGAGTTCTTTATCAGTGAGTTTGAGATGAGCGGTATCGGCTACGATCTTGAAATTCATGATTTACCCGTGGGTTGGTCGGAAAATCTTCCACTTTCCGGAATGATGGATCCCATCGTTCTGGGTGAAGGGCAATATTTTGTCCTCGGGGATAACCGATCGGCATCCAACGACTCCCGATACTGGGGTCCTATCCCGGTGAAAAATATCAGAGGAAAGGCTTTTTTCTTTTATTGGCCGTTACATTCTTTTGGCAAACCTCAGTAATCTTTCACTCTATTTTCATATCCCATTCTGCGTAAAACGATGCCGGTACTGTGATTTCTACAGCGTAACCGGAGCTGGGAGGGAAACCCTTTCCAAAACTCTGGATACCCTTATTCAGTCCCTTGACAAATCCCTTTCTATTTTGAATCCGAAAGCCTTCCCGACTGTATTTATCGGCGGCGGTACCCCCAGTCTGATTCCGATTGATTTACTTGATCGGTTTCTCTTTCGAGTGAAAAGCAGGATAAAGGATACTGTTGAGTTCACCATTGAAGCCAACCCCGAATCACTATCCCGGGAGTTTCTCGAAGTAATCAGCTCTCATGGAGTGAACAGAATCAGTATGGGAGTACAAAGCTACGATGAGAAACTTCTTTCCTGGCTTGGACGGCCTGCAGGCAGGGCTGCTGTGGACCGGGCAGACCGTCTGCTTGCAGAGTTCTGGAAGGGCCGGCTGAGTCGGGATTTATTGGCCGGACTTCCCGGGATTTCCGGGAAGAGCAGACTTCTGGATGATATTCAACAGGCTCTCCTGGGTAATCCCGGACATCTTTCTCTGTACGAACTTACCGTTGAGGAGGGAACAGCTCTGGCCGGCAGTATGGAAGATTTGAAATCTCTGCCCGATGAGTCTGTTTCTTTTGAA
>QNBK01000216.1 GCA_003644105.1 Spirochaetota bacterium
GCACTGAGCAGAGGTTCAAAGCGGAGATGGATAGATCCGGCCTCTTCTAAATGCCATGATTTTCCGCCGGGGGTTACCGGCGGATTTTCAGAACCGAGAAGTCTGATTAATTCCGGGCCGATTTCGGCGGGGGCGGGAAGCTTTGGGACCCCGGGAGCTTTAGAGCTTAAAGGCCGGGGGGGACCGGTGCTTCCGTCTTCTTTAACAATCGATTTTGCCGGCCTGAGGCTCCAGGTGCCGCCTTTTATGTCGGAAAAGTCAACACCGGAGCTATCTGAACCGGTGTGAGCTGTTTTTGGGGAAATAGTTTTCTTTGTTCCCAGAACCAGAACATCTTTTTTCTTCAGGTTATCTGGTTCAACGAAGAATAGGAGATCCTGTTGGGGATTGAGTCCCGGGTCTTCAAATAAGGCGCCTGATTCCCCAACGGACTCAGGTTCTATGGAATCTTCCACGAATATTGCCAGACTGGAATTCTCAGGATGCTTATCCGCCAGATGGATCAAAAGAGCGGCAAGATGGATGCAAGGTTGAACTGATCCGCATTCACAGCTCCATTTGCCTTCATTCCAGAGCACCAATTGAGGTTCAGAATCCCGGTCCATAACATAGGCACCGGCATGCCCCGGGGGGACTGCCTGGAGCTCGTCATTTCCGGATTCCGGCAGGTTCTTTTCATCAAGCCGATCACAAAATTTCCAGAGCCTCCCGGTTGCCAATAAACCCCGGGCCTTTTCAGCGGTAGGAGAGACTGCAAGTTTTTGAAAATATGTGCTGGTGTACGGCATTGGAGAGATACTTTACTACGAAGATGAAAAATGAGGTACCGGTGTCGAAAATTCAATTGACAGTAAATCTTTGTCTTCCAATATTTCATTTTATGGTTTATTATGTATAGTGTAACTATGCATATAATGAGGTATAGGTATGAAAGCATCAGTTGTGGATTTACGGTACAGAATGAGTGATATTCTCAAGGCACTGGATCGTGATGAAATTGTGGAAGTTCTCTACCATGGTAAGACAAAGGGAAAAATTATTCCTGTATCAGGCAAGTCTGCGATGCGGGTAAAGGATCATCCTTTTTTCAATATGACGGCAGCTGAAAAATCTGTTGATGAGGTAATGGATAATCTCCGAGGCGGACGATATCATAATCTTTGATACTGACATTCTGATTTGGATTCAGCGGGGTAATGAAAAAGCAGCTCGAGTGATTGACCATGAAAAGGACCGCTATATTTCCATTCAAACCTACATGGAATTGCTGCAATGTGCCCAAAACAAACAACAACATATCCGCACAAGGCAATTTCTTAAAGATTTTGGATTTCACACACTGCCTTTTACCGAAAATATAGGCCATCGTGCAGCGGTGTATGTGGAGGAACACAGTCTTTTGAGTGATATGCGGGCGGGTGATGCTATTATTGCGGCAACAGCAGCAGAGAACAATCTGATGCTGTGTACCGGAAACGCCAAACATTTCAGAATAATAAAAGATCTTCAGCTGAAAATATTCAAACCTTGAGAGTGGAAAGGCCGCCTATCGGGCGGCCTTTCCTGAGAGGTCAACCTCCGAGAATGGGAACCAGAGCCATCAGAACACCGGCTGCAACCGCCGAACCGATTACACCGGCCACATTCGGGCCCATGGCGTGCATCAGCAGGTAGTTGTTCGGATTCTCCTCAAGACCCACCTTGTTGGCCACCCGGGCGGCCATAGGGACAGCCGAAACACCGGCAGCACCGATGAGAGGGTTGATGGGATGCTCCGGAGATATTTTATTCATCAGCTTGGCCAGGAGAACACCCATGCTGGTCCCGATCATGAAGGCTACAAGCCCAAGAGCCAGTATCCCCAGGGTTGTAAGGTTCAGAAAAACGTCCGCAGACATTTTCGAGCCCACGGCGAGGCCGAGCATAATGGTGACTGTATTCATCAGAGCGTTCTGTGCGGTAGTCGACAGACGGTCGGTTACCAGGGATTCTTTGAGAATATTGCCGAACATCAGCATCCCGATAAGGGGTGTTGCACTGGGAAGCAGAAGGATACAGAGAACCAGTACCACGATGGGGAAAATGATTTTCTCCACCTTGGAGACATGTCGCAGCTGCTCCATTTTTATCTGCCGTTCGGCTTTGGTTGTCAGAGCCTTCATGATTGGTGGCTGAATGATGGGAACAAGGGCCATATAGGAGTAGGCCGCTACGGCGATGGGCCCTAAATAATTCGGTGCCAATCTGGCTGTTGTAAAGATAGCCGTCGGCCCGTCTGCTCCGCCGATTATACCGATTGAACCGGCTACATGCAGTATTGAATCCGCAAGAGCTGTGCCGTCGGGGGCCGTGACAAAGGAAAATCCGGGGATTCTCTCCAGTAGTACTGTCCCGAAGAGAGCAAAGAAAATACCGAACTGGGCGGCGGCGCCCAGGAGCAGTGTTTTGGGGTTGGCCAGCAGGGGGCCGAAATCGGTCATGGCTCCCACGCCCATAAAAATAAGCAGCGGGAAGAGGCCGCTGGCAATACCCATTTCATAAAACTGACCTATGAAACCGCCGAAGGCATCGACATACACATGTCCGTCGCCTCCCACCATCCGAACGGTGTGACTGGCGATTTCTGCAAAAGGGATGTTTGAAAGAATAGCCCCGAATCCGATGGGAATCAGAAGAAGGGGTTCGAAACCCTTCTTCATGGCAAGCCAGAGGAGCAGAAGACCGACACTGATCATAACGATGTTACCCCAGCCTCCAGCCTGGAGGAAACCGTAAATACCGGTGGTCTTCCAGAGTTCAAGCAGGGAATCAGTGAAATTCATCAGTTTTCTCCCTTAACCGATCTGAACCAGGACAGCACCGGATTTCACCTGATCGCCCTGGCTCACCAGAACATCAGTTATGGTACCGCCGGCAGTTGCGGATATCGGTGTTTCCATTTTCATCGCTTCCAGTACCATCACCTCGTCGCCTTCGGTAACGGCATCTCCCACAGCTACGGTAATCCTGAGAACCAGACCGGGCATGGGAGCGGTGATTTTGGTGCCTCCGGCCACAGCCGGGGCCACTCTGACAGCAGCTGCTGGAGCTATGGGAGCAACGGGAGCTGCAGCTACGGGCGCCGGGGCAACCGGTACCGGAGCGGCAGCCGGAGCTGCGATTCCGGCTCTAACATCAACATTGTAACTGAGCCCGTTAACGATTGCGGTATTGCCGTTAAGCTGGACACCGTAGGGCCGGCCGTTAACGGTAACCGTAACTCCCTGGGCTGCAGTCGGTACTGCAACGGGTGCCGGAGCTGCAGGAGCCGCCGGTGCAGCGGGAGCGACAGGCTCTTCTTCTTCCTTAACATTCTTACGGACATTGGCCTTGGCTTCTCCTTTGAGAAACTGAATACCTTTATCCAGACAGGCTGCCGCGATGAAGACGTTTTCTTCACTCAGATCTGAAATCCCGTTATCGATAAGCATCTGTGTTGCAGCTTCGATACCCAGGGCGGGGTTTTCATCGTTAATATCCACAACAAGACGGGTGGTGGGTTCCATACCTATCTGTTCCTGGGCAATTTTAACAACTTCAGGATCCGGATCAACAGGAGTTTTTCCAAAGTAGCCCAGTACCATCTTACCGTAACCGTCGGCGATTTTTTTCCATGGACCGAACATGGTGTTGTTGAAGGCCTGCTGGAAATAAAACTGGGATACAGGGGTAACAGAGGTTCCAAAACCGCCCTTTATAACAACTTCCCCCATATTTTTGGTGATTTCTTCATAGCGGTCCAGAAGGTCGTTATCCCTGAGCATCTGTGTATTGGCGGTAAGAGCTCCCCCGGGCATGGGAGAGAGTGGGATAAGAGGTTCAACTTTCTTGGCCTCGGGAGGCATGAAGTAATCCTTCATACATTCTTTGAAAACATCTTCAGCCTCGTAAACTTTCACAGGATCGATGCCCATGTCGTATTCAGAACCCCTGAGGGCATGGTACATGGTCATAACATCAGGCTGGCAGGTACCCCCGGAAGCCGGGGACATGGAAAGATCTACCTGGTTGGCTCCGGCATCAAGAGCGGCCATATACTGGGCGATGCTGACACCGGCTGTTTCATGGGAGTGAAATACCAGTCTGGCATCCTTGCCAAGCAATTTTCGGGCCCGTTTGATGGATTCATACACAACTGATGGAGTGGCTGTACCTGAAGCGTCTTTGAAACAGACCGAGTCGAAGGGAATATCCGCATCCAGAATCCCCCGGAGGGTCATTTCATAAAAATCAGGATCGTGGGCACCGGTAACACCCTCGGGGAGGGCCATCAGGGTAACACAGACTTCGTGTCTGGCTCCGGCATCCACGATGGCTTTGCCGGAATCGATGAGGTTGTTCACATCGTTGAGAGCATCGAAGTTCCGGATGGTGGTAATACCGTGTTTTTTAAAGAGTTTGGCATGCAGCTTGATAATATCCCGGCTCTGAGAACTTAATCCCACAACATTAATACCTCTGGCAAGGGTTTGAAGGTTTGCATCAGGTCCGGCTGCTGCCCGGAACTGGTCCATCATGTCAAAGGCATCTTCGTTGCTGTAGAAGTAAAGTGACTGGAATCGGGCACCGCCCCCGGCTTCGAAGTGCTTGAGCCCCGCTGCGCTGGCAGCTTCAACTGCAGGCATGAAGTCTTTGGTGAAAACCCGGGCCCCGTAAACGGACTGAAATCCGTCCCGGAAAGCCGTTATCATGAAATCTACTTTTTTCTTTGCCATTTATTATCTCCTAGAGGGAATGAGCTACTGCGATGGCAGCGGCCAGCTCTGAGTTATCAGTACCGATGGAATGGGCTGCTGCGACGGCAATAGCCAATTCCGAGTCATCAGTAACAACCGTAGTAACAAGCGCTGCTGCTGTTCTTTTTCTGCTGATGGAAATGGGTTTTTCATTTTCCGGGAAGAATCTTAAGATCAGATTCGACATGAACCCCATTGAAAGAACCATGATGGCAAGAAAGGTGAAAACCACCAGCATCCCCACCCCCATGATTATGAGCCCTTCATCAATCATCATTGTCTCCTGAACGGAATAGCCTGCATCAGATTAATCCGTCGCAGGCATTTTGGATAATAAAGGAAAGTACCTGATTATTTCAATAGTAATTTTTTTCTCGATTAACGGATAATCTGAACCGGCAGCTTAGAATCGCCAGCCCAGGGCCGTATCCACAGACATGGCCTGATATGAAATCGGGTAAGACCTGAATGAATTAGTTGCAGTGGCACTTTGAAAGGCATAACCCACGTCCATTGATAAATCCAGCCCCCACTTTGAACGCTCTGTAAGGTTGAGCAGCACGCCCAGCGAGCCTGCGGCGTAGATTCC
>QNBK01000217.1 GCA_003644105.1 Spirochaetota bacterium
CCTTGTGGGGGGATTACTCTCCTCGGCAGTTATTGATGAAGACGGGGTAGAACCCTGGGATTATGAGTTCATAAGAGCTACCGGTCAGCTGAAGGTTTACAGTGATACACTGGCTGAAATCGGGCCCATCGATAATATGAGATCGGGAACCTATCGTATCGGTGTAATTCATCCCCTCAGAGGACAGGCCTTCTGGAATATTCCTATGCGCCTGGATACAACCGGAAATGTGAAATTCGGTCCCTTCGGTATCTACAAATACGAATCCCTCTGGAAACCCGCAGCCCGTTCCCTCCGGCTGAATGGAAACCAGCTATTGTTGTTAATCCTTATTCTGTTGGGATTTACGGCTGTCATTATTACTGTATCCAGGCTTGGATCCATAAGCCGGGAAATGAAAATACTCGAACGAAATGCCCGGGCTATATTTGAAAATAACCCGTTATCTGCCGCTGCGAGAAAGGATGCTGCCATGTCGTTGAAAAAGAGCAAATCTGTATTGAAAATCAAGTTTACCCTGGCTTTTTCCCTGCTGGTATTAATAACCATTCTGATGGTGGCCATTTCCCTGGGTATGCTCTGGATCAGCATGGAGCGGGATACCCTCTCCCGGGGGTTGGAAAGTAAGTCCCGCCTGCTTATTGAAACTTTGAGTACCAGTGCCGCAACTATTATTCCTAATGCCGACCGGGGCGGCCTGCTTTTACTCCAGGATAGAATCAAAGCTCTTTCGGATGCCCGGTGGATGACAGTAACAGGTCCAAGAGCTGAAAACGGGAGCAGTGGCGGGTTGCGGGCCACCAGTGATGGATATAATTATATCTGGTCGACAAACGATCCTGATATTCTTGATAAAGTAAAAATCCCTGAGTCTCTGAGTAAGGAAAACTACAACTTTGTACTGAAGGGATCGGATAATACCGAATCGGAATTAGTGAAGACTTCTTATCAGCAGGACGCTGAGGGTTTTTATGTTTTAAATACCGACTTATCCACGGATAACCGAACGGCACTCTCAGCTGTTTTGCAGCGGTTTAATCTGATGCCCCTGAGTGTTGAAATCGGGCAGGAGATTCTTGATGATGAAATAACTCCATTAATTGATCAGATGCGAAACGATGTCTTAACGGCTGTACAGGATGCGGATTATAGCCAGATGCTCAGTACGCTTTCCGATCTTCAGAACACACAAAATGAAGAACTTAAAAGGGTAATTGCAACATTAAACTTCACAGATCCCGGATTTCTCGAGGCTGAAAGGGCGGTAGCCTCTCAGTATAAACTGATTCAGACCATGCTTCTTGATATCTCAAATCAATTTTTTAATGTTTATCCTGATTTCGGCGCTGAGGTTCTCCGCTCAGGAGAATCCGATATTTTTGTTTTCTACAAACCGATACTCTACCAGGACGGACAGAACCCTGATGTATTCAAAGGGGTGGTTCGCCTGGCGGTTTCTGTTGACGGTATCAAGGCCTCGCTCAATCTCGTTCAGAAGCGCATTCTTCTCATTACATTGATTGCCTCGGTTATTGCTCTGGCTCTTGGTTTGATCGTAGCACTGGTATTTTCTTCACAGCTTGTCAGGCCTATTCAGGAGCTTGTGAGAGCTGTTGAGAAAATCCAGGATGAACCGAACATGCTGATGCATGAAAATTTTGGAGTAAAACTCAAAACCAAAGATGAAATATCAGATCTGGCTGATGCTATAAATGGAATGGTGCAGGGATTGTTTCATGCCGCTGTTGACCAGAAAGAGCTTGTTGCCGGTCAGGAAATACAGAAAACATTTCTCCCTCTGGACATTGTCAAAAACTCCCAGGGAGATCCTGTAAAACTTTCCACAGGAAGTGCCGGAAATGCCTTCTTCAGGCTTTTCGGGTATTATGAAGGGGCCGATGCGGTTTCCGGAGACTATTTTGATTTCCGGCAGCTGGATGAAGACCATTACGTAATGATAAAGCTGGATATCGCCGGACATGGCGTTACTGCCTCCCTGATTATGGTTCAGGTTGCAGCTCTTTACGTTGATTACTTCCGGAAAATCCGGGAAGAAGCTGTTAAAACAAAAAGACTCAGTTACAACCTCCGGGAGTTCACTTTCGGTATAAACGATCTGATAAATGAAGTTGGATTCAGAGGTCGTTTCGCCGCATTCAACCTTTCAGTGATGAATGTCCGTACTTCAGAGTATGAGATGATACATGCAGGTGATAATCTGGTTCATATCTACGATGGTAAAACCGGAAAGATGAAAGTTCTTGAATTGGATGATGCCCCGGCGGCAGGTCAGATAGAATCCGGGATGATTGAAATGAACCCTACGATGTACCAGGTGGTGAAGGGGAAGCTGAACCGCGGCGATATACTCTTTCTCTACACTGACGGTATTGAGGAAGCTCATCATATACTCAGAGGCAGGGATTTCAAGGTAATACAGTACAGGGACTGTCCCCGGTCCATGATCGGTACAGACCAGGAACTGATACAGCCGACTTATGAATACATTAAACCCAGGGAAAGAGTCGGTGAAATCTACAAGGCGGAAAGTACTGAAGATCTGATAATCGCAGCTCTTGATGAAAATAATCTCAGGGTAAAAAAAGACAGCTCCATCTATAAACAGATAAACGCCGGCCAGGATAACGAGGAGTTCGATCCAAAAAGGATTGATGACATTGTTGAAGCGGCTTTGAGCAAGGGGTCTTATACTCTTCAAAGACGCTGTGATTTAACCATAGGGAAACCTCTGCATTTTGATTTTTCCAGTCTCAAAGGTACCTGTGAGGATGCGGTAATGGCTTTGGCTTCGGTGGAGAAAGTGTTCCGCATTATTCCCGATGAATCCGGGGGAAAAACAAGCCGGGTTAAGGTTGATGAGAAAATTGTGAAGTTTCTGGAGCAGCACTTTGCCGAATTTGAAGAAATGTACAGTCATCGTATTGGTGAAGAAACCGGCTATGTTTATTATTCTCATATGAAAGAAGACCCTCAGGATGATGACCTGACAATCTGGGCCTACGAGCGCCTTTAATCAATGAAAAACGTCTTTTTCTGCGAAGCATGCGGTGCCGAGGTGAAGGGACGTTCTGACACCTGTCCATCCTGCGGCCGCTCTTTTCTGGGAATACGCTGTCCCCGATGCGGAAAAGAGGGGAGTGCCGATGATTTTAAAGGTGGTTGTCCGGAATGCGGTTATATGGCCGAATCTGAAGAAGAGACGGTTCCCTGGCCGGAAAAACGGCGCTACAGGGCAAAACCGGACTGGCCGGCATCCCGATACTGGAGCTTAAGTGCTTTGGTTGTTATCGGGGTGGGGCTGATACTGTATCTCTGGCTGCACTGAAAATCCCGTTTACCGTATCACCCCGAACTCAACACCCAGGCTCACCACAGGATCGGCATTCAGAGTACGGACCCCGGTGTACATGGCCAGGTAAGAGGCATCCCCCGGAAGATCGAATCGTCCCTCCAAACCGTACCAGGCTGTTGTCTCCAGAAACCCCTGAGGGTAATCGGGCCCCCGGATGGCAGCAGAGGCACCCACCAGGAAAAGGCCGTCCTCATAGTAGACACCGGCTCCCAGAGATTCACTCACCCGTGCCGGTCCTGAAAATTGCCAGGACCCGGAATCGTTTCCAAGGAATGTAAGATACACCGAAGGGGAGAGCACAAAGTTCCAGTTTCCCAGGGCGTACTCCATAGGAATGGAGAACTGCAGTCCCGGCAGGGAAGTTCCTGGATTCGTCGAGGGAATGCGGCCGAAATCCGCCGCATAGCCTTCGTAGGCGAAGAGCAGGGCCAGATTCACCGTGTAGGGGCCGCTCATCGGATTTGCCCGCCAGGATGTCGAAAAATCCATCCCGATACTCGTTGCATCAAAGGGATCCCGGGCGGTGAGTTTGAACTTACCGCTGAATTCCAGGCGGTTCGCCGGTGAGAAACGGAGGCCGATGTCCACCGGGATTCCGCCGCCGAAATGGACTCCGGCCCCGGTGGATGCCTGCCAGATTCCCCTGGGTAGCATCGCCGATCCCGGAGCGTACAGCAAACCCGGAAGCGGAGCATAGGCCGGCCTGGCTTCCCTTTTAAAGCGGTTATCCAGAAGAAGGTAGGATTCGCTGGAAGCGGAACTTGAATCATACCCGGTGCCGCTGAGGATTACCTTGTATTTTCCCTGGGAAAGTTCTTCTGATCCACCGTTGCCGGGAATCCAGTCAACCGTTCCCCTGGCAGAAGATACGGCGAAGGGTATATTGGCAATCTGGCGGCCCTCCGGGGAGATAATCCGTATGTCGGCGCTGCCCCCTGAATCGGCATTCCACTCGATTGTAAAGCCCCTTTTATCCCGGGTGGGGAGTGCCCGGGGCCGTATTTTCAGAGTTCCCAGACTGAAAGACCGGCGCCCTCCATCGTAGCGCCATCGGGTACGGCCCCCCGAGGGGATTTCAATATCACTCTGCAGGGTTTCCCAGCCGAATGCCGTTACCTTCAGGGTGTGTGTTCCCGCCGCCGCAGTAATCTCATTACCTTCCACCGGAACCCGGTCGACAGTAACAACAGCCCCGGGAGGGAGGTCAGTTAAAAAAAGAGTTCCTGTGGGCCTCCCCATATTTACCAGAACAACGGTGCGCCGGTCCGAGCGTACATTCACCAGGAATTCAACTATTTCGTAACCCGTACGTTCCAGACGAACCCTGTACGCTCCCGGTGATAGATTATCCTGCTCCCAGGGTGTCTTCCCCATCCTCTCCTCGAAAAACTCAATTTCCGCATCATCCACATCGGTGATAATTTCCAGGCCGGGCTGGAATTGAAAGGTTTTACCCCGGAGACGGTCCTCTTCCTCCATTCTGGGAGAACGGTAGTAATCCTCGTGCTCGTACTCGGTAATGGTAATCTTTCCCTTGCTCTCCGAAGCAGAAATTACGGAAATCGGCAGAGTAAGGGTGAGCAGTATCAGAAGAATGATGGAAAATTTCTCTAACATAATACAATCATGGATGTGCAGCACTGAAGCTTCAAGCGCAAATACTCTCAACAGAGTCCTTTTTTGCCGATATGATTATTAAATGACCTTCTCTCGATGTAAGTTACAGCTTTTTTTGCGGCTCGTGCTCCCCTGGGTTGTTCTCCTGGTGCCTCTGCAGTTTGCCTCTGCCCAGTCTGATACAGCTCAGACAGCTGATATTCCCCGGTCCTACCACGGTATCACCCTGGGAATGGCTCCTGATGAGGTAAAAGATCTGCTTTTACAGGACAGCTGGTTCAACTACCGGGGTGAAGCTGATGTAAGTCTTCTTGAGCGGCCAAGAGCTTCTCTTA
>QNBK01000218.1 GCA_003644105.1 Spirochaetota bacterium
CAGTTCGCCCCGGGCGGCAACGGCTCTCAAGGCATCCTCCGGAGTAAGAACCCCGGCATCCACCATGGCACTGTATTCACCAAGGCTGTGCCCTGCGGCACCGGCTGAAACAAAACCCTCAGCCAGCAATGCTTCCCGAGCCGCCAGACTCGCCAGAACAATGGCCGGCTGAGCATTCTCAGTTTCTTTGAGATCGTCAGCACTTCCATCGAAAAGCAGGGCCTTCATATCCCTTTCGCAGGCATCATCGGCTATGTCAAAAAGAGCCTTTACAGAGTCATACTTTTCATAAAGATCTTTGGCCATACCGGGGAACTGGCTTCCCTGTCCGGGAAAGAGAAAAACTACCATACGATGTAATTCCCCCCGTAAGTGAGTCCGCCGCCGAAGCCGACGGTGATTATCTTCATACCTTTTTTAAGTAAACCCTTGCTGTCCATCTCGGCAAGAGCCAGAGGAATGGATGCCGACGAGGTGTTGGCATACTCTTCCATGTTCAGATAGTACTTCTCCAGAGGTATTTTAGATCTTCTGGAGGCTGCCAGGATAATCCTGTAATTCGCCTGATGGGGAACGATATAGTCGATGTCTTCAGGGGTGAGATTATTGCGGTCCATCAGTTCTTTGACGATATCCACATTCACCTTGACTGCGAAGTTGTACACCCGCTGCCCGTCCATATAGAGATACATGTCTTCTTTCGGAGTTTCACCCGGTATGTACGGTGTGGCTGTTCCACCGGTGGGCATATTAAGAGCATCGTATCCGGTACCGTCGGTACGAAGGACACTGTCGACAATCCCCGTTCCTTCGTCCACAGAACCCATCACTGCAGCTCCGGCCCCGTCACCGAAGAGAACGGCTGTTCCCCTGTCATCCCAGTTTGTAATTGCCGAGAGCTTCTCTGCACCTATAACCAGAACTTTTTTTACCGTTCCGCCGAGTATCAACCCGCGGGCAAGCTCCAGCCCATAGGCAAAGCCCGTACAGGCGGCTTTTACATCGAGGGAGCCGATATTTCCAATCTTCAGATTTCTCTGAACCAGATTTGCAGTTGCGGGGAAATCCTTGTAATCCGGGGTTATCGTGGCAACTATTATAAAATCCACATCTTCTTTTACAAGCCCGGCTCTATTCAGGGCATCTTTGGCCGCTTCAGTGGCCATATAGGAACAGGTTTCTTCATCCGAAGCGAGATGACGGCTTCCAATCCCCGTATGAGACCTTATCCACTTATCTGATGTATCGACTGTTTTTGAAAGTTCTTCGTTACTGACCCGCTTTGCCGGAATATAAGATCCGACTGATATGATTCCTGCAGTCATCAATCCTCCTGTATGCGCCGGCTTTTATTACCGGCCATGTGTTATATCTGGATTATTTACATTTTAGGTAAATCTGTCAATATTGACACCAAGCCATCAGATTGTTAATATCCGAACCACTTTCTGGATGAGGATAAATAAATAAAAATGAATCAGAAACAGATTTTTGAATTAATCGAAAAGTTCGAAGAAAGCAGCCTTTCTGAGCTCAAAGTAGAAACCGAAGGATTTAAAATCAAACTGAAAAGCGCCAGTGCTGTTCCAACCGTTACAGCAGTTCCCCCGGCAGCCTACCAGCAGCCCATCACTGAAGCTCCGGCTGAAACTGCCGAAGCAGCGGTAAGCGAAGTTTCCGGAAACAACGAAATAATAACCTCCCCCATTGTCGGATCGTTTTACCGTGCACCGGCCACTGATGCGCCTCCCTTTATTGAAGAAGGCAGCCAGGTTCAGGCCGGAGACTCAATCTGTATCATCGAAGCCATGAAAATTATGAACAAACTGGAAGCCGAATTTCCCTGTGAGATTGTTAAAATACTCGCTGAAAACGGACAGATGGTGGAATACGGTGCTCCCCTCTTCGAGGTGAGACGTAAATAGTGCTTAGACCGTCAGGACGAAATTAGTTATGAGAAATATAATCAGATCACTACTCATCGCCAATCGCGGAGAAATCGCCGTTCGTATTATCCGTACCTGCCAGGAGATGGGCCTGCGAACCGTCGCCGTGTATTCCCAGGCGGATGCCGATGCCCTCCATGTCCGCATGGCCGACCAGGCGGTCTGCATCGGTCCTCCTTCTTCGGCGGACAGCTATCTCAACCAGGACGCCCTGCTCACCGCAGCCATGTCCACCGGCTGTGACGCCATTCACCCCGGAGTGGGTTTTCTTTCGGAAAATGCCGACTTCGCCGCCGCGGTTCAGGAGTCAGGACTCGTTTTTATCGGTGCCGAAGCCTCAACCATCAGGCAGCTGGGAGACAAGATTCAGGCCAAGAAAACGGCTAAAGCCGCAGGGCTCCCCCTGATTCCCGGAAGCGACGGTCCCATTGAAAATGTGGACGATGCCATCAAAACCGCCGAAAAAATCGGCACCCCCCTCATCGTTAAAGCCGCAGCCGGCGGCGGGGGACGGGGCATGCGTATCATCCGAAATCCGGTGGAGCTGGAGGAGAATATCCGCATCGCATCAGCTGAAGCCCTGAACTTCTTCTCCGACGGAACGATATTTCTCGAACGCTACCTGGAAAATCCCAGGCATGTGGAAGTACAAATTCTTTCCGACGGTAAAGGTGAGGTTATCTACCTTGGTGAACGGGACTGTTCAGTTCAGCGGAACTATCAGAAACTTCTCGAAGAGAGTCCCTCCACCGCTGTGAACTCAAAACTCAGAGAAACCATGAAAAAGGACGTTATCCGGCTGTTTAAAAAGCTGAAGTACGCCGGCGCCGCTACAGTGGAATTCCTGGTGGAAAACAACCATCATTACTTTATGGAAGTAAATACCCGGGTTCAGGTGGAGCATCCTGTTACAGAGCTGACAACGGGAGTTGACATCATAAGGGAACAGATACTGGCCTGTTCCGAAGGGCGGATGGACATCACCCAGAGTTCTGTGAAAATCAACGGTTATTCCCTGGAAACCAGAATCAACGCCCTTACACCCGGAAAAGTAACATCATTTGAAGCTCCCGGTGGACCTTTTGTCCGGACCGATACTTTTCTCTATCCCGGCTGCAGCGTGTCCCCGCATTACGATTCCATGGTGGCCAAGGTTCTTATCTGGGCCCCGGACCGTAAAAAAGGACTGGCCCGGATGTCCAGGGCTTTAAAAGAAACAAGAATTGATGGTATCAAAACCAATATAGAGGAACAACTCACCATAATCGAGTCACCCCAGTTCCGCAGCGGCCGGTTTTCCACCAGCCTCTACGGCGAAATAATGTCTTAAAAAGATGGAGTAATTCATGAGCAGTGAATTCAATATCGGGCGAAAAAATAAAAACAATTCCAGTGATTTTCCCAACCCATTTGCCCGGGTTACCGACACAACCTGCAGGGAGTGTCATCATAAGATTAAACGGGAGAAGCTTGTGGAGGAACTTCAGGTATGTCCTGAATGCGGTTTTCACATGCCAATGCACCCCTACGACCGTATTGCCACCCTGGTGGATGAAGGAAGCTTTACCGAGTTCTCCCAGGAACTCACCAGCCTGAACCCCATATCCATTTCCGGATACGAGGAAAAACTCACCCAGGCCCGGGGCAAGGCCGGACTCAACGATGCCGTTGTAACCGGAATCGGATCCATCGACGGTCGTCAGACCGTTCTGGGTGTGATGTCCTTCCAGTTCATGGGAGGCAGTATGGGCTCGGTTGTCGGTGAAAAAATCACCCGGGCCATACTTAAAGGCGCCGACGAGGGATTGCCGGTAACACTGGTAACAGCCTCAGGGGGTGCCCGTATGCAGGAGGGTATTTTTTCCCTGATGCAGATGGCTAAAACCTCCAATGCCGCAGCTCTGCTGGACGGTCTGGGGATTCCCCTTTTTATTGTACTCACCCACCCCACCACCGGGGGTGTCACCGCAAGCTTTGCCATGCTCGGGGATGTCAGCATCGCCGAACCCGGCGCCCTCATCGGCTTTGCCGGGCAGCGCGTTATAGAAGGAACCCTCAAGGAAAAATTACCTGAAGGATTCCAGAAATCAGAGTTTCAGCTGAAAAAAGGGTTCGTCGACATGATTGTACCCAGAGCCGAGATGAGGAAAACCTTGAGTTTTCTCTTAAAAACACATGAATCGGAGAGTAAGGGATGGATGAGTCGGTAATCCAAAGCAAGATAGAAGAAATCAAAGTCCTCGCAGAAAAAGAGAACATCAACATATCCAAAGAACTGGACCATCTCAAAGCCAAATACGCACCCAGCTCCGAGGATACCTGGGAAAAGGTACTCCTGGCCCGGAACATAGACCGCCCGAACACCCTGGACTACATCAATCTAATCTGTGATGACTTTGTAGAACTCCATGGAGACCGCCATTTCGGTGACGATCCGGCTATGATAGGCGGCATCGGTACCATCAACGGTCAGGCTGTTACCTTCATCGGTCATCAGCGGGGCCATAATATGAAAGAAAACATCGAACGAAATTACGGATGGGCCTATCCTGAGGGATACCGCAAGGCTCTCCGCCTGGCCGAACAGGCCGAAAAATTTCACCGCCCTGTGGTGACATTTATTGACACCGCCGGAGCCTACCCCGGTGTTAACGCCGAAGAGAGGGGAATCGGGGAAGCCATTGCCGTAAACCTCAAGAAATTCAGCGTACTGAAAACCCCCATTATTTCCTTCATCATCGGAGAAGGGGGATCCGGCGGCGCTCTGGGAATCGGAGTAAGTGATAAAATCTACATGTTGGAGAACTCCATCTACTCGGTTATCAGTCCGGAAGGTTTTGCCTCCATACTGCTCCGGGATGCCGAGCGTGCCAAAGAAGCGGCTGAAATCATGAAGGTTACGGCTCAGGATGTTGATGAATTCGGTATCGTCCACGGCATTATCCCGGAAGTTCCCGGTGGTGCTCAGATCGATCCCGCTTTTACCGCCGAGGAAATCAAGAAGACCATACTCAAAGATCTGAAAGCTCTGATGAGCAAAACTCCCAACCAACTCATCCGTTACCGTTCCAAAAAAATCCGGGAAATCGGCCATGTGAATGAAAACAACGCCAAAGTTCAGGATCTCTTCGGTATCTTCGGCAAGGTATTCGGGAGGAGTTAGGGATTGGTTTGGATGACCTCTGGGCGCGGTACGCTTCAAGCCTTTATTTTTTCGAGGTTCATCGTTTCGATGAGCTCTTCGGCGAGTTTTTCAACCTTTCCTCACAAATTCTCAAAGCTGACAGACTCCTTTGAGTACAGGAGGAAACACCTGACAAACGATAAGTTTCACATTTTTACCTGACGACAATGAAAGAGCTGAATACCAAGGCGGC
>QNBK01000219.1 GCA_003644105.1 Spirochaetota bacterium
AGGGAGTTATTGCCGGAAGATGACGTATTTGACGGGCTGACTGCTATCACCGAGGTTCAGAAACAATTGATGCGAAAAGACGGATCGTTTGTATGGGTAAGCTTTTCGTTCATTATCGTGCCGAGTGATGAAGACACGGAGCCGATTGGAATAGTTGCCATAGCAGATAAAACTTCCCAAAGAGCAGCCGAGAAAATGATATTGGAGAGTGAAGCACTCTTTCGCGGTCTGTTTGACACCATGACAAACGGAGTCGCCATATACGAAGCTGTCGATGAAGGCGACAATTTTATATTCAAAAATTTCAATCCCGCCGGGGCACGTTTCGGCAAAGTTAACCGGGAGGATGTGATTGGACTCCGGGTAACCGATGTCTTTCCTGGAGTTCGGGATATGGGTTTACTGGACTGTTTTCGGCGGGTTTGGCGTACCGGAGAAACAGAAGTATTGCCTGAGACGAAGTATGTTGATAATAACAGGGATATGTGGGTTATTAACACTGTCTTCAAGCTGCCCACTGGTGAGGTTGTAGCCGTTTACAATGATATAACTATCCAAAAACAGCATGAAGCTGAGCGTTCAAACCTCGAAATGCAGCTCAGGCAGGCTCAGAAGATGGATACCATCAACCAGCTGGCAGGGGGCATAGCACACGATTTCAACAATGTACTCCAGGCAGTACTTGGATACTGTAATCTTTTGGAGGCCGGGATTAAAGGAAACAGCCCTCTCGCCGATTATGTCCGGGAAATAACGGCTGGGGCGAATCGTGCGGCGGATCTTGCTTCCCAGCTTCTCGCATTCAGCAGACAGCAGATACTCCAGAGGCATGAAATCGACGTTCATGAAATCATAACCCGTACCATAAAGCTGGTAAAACCCACCATCGATGAGAATATTCGATTACGTTGGCATGCGAACCCCAATCCACTCATTGTTAATGTGGATGAAAACTATGTGGAGCAGGTGCTCATGAACCTGTTTCTCAATGCACTGGCAGCAATGGACGGGCATGGAACTCTCACAATTTCAGTGAATAGTGAGACATTTGAAGAGGAATTTTTACGGAATAACCCCTGGGCGGAATCCGGAACGTTTGCGGTAATTTGCGTCGCGGACACTGGAACCGGAATGGATGAGCTCACCCTTCAACGTGTATTTGAACCTTTTTTCAGTACTAAAGAAGTGGGGAAAGGAACAGGGCTGGGCCTTTCTACGGCATACGGGATCGTAAAGCAGCATGAAGGATTCATCCACGTCGAGAGCAAACCTGAAGTGGGATCCTCTTTCTCTATCTATCTGCCGCTTGCCGAGGCTCCGGAAAATCTTGAATCTCCGTTGGAACAGGATCTGACAGATGTGTCCTCCTTAAAAATTTTCCTTGTGGAAGACGATCCAACCGTCTTGCGCCTGACCAAGTTCCTCCTGGAGGAGAAAGATTACATTGTAGTTACAGCCGCAGACGGGGAGACTGCAATGGACATTCTGGAACACGACCACTCATTATTCGACATCTTAATCCTGGATATAATGATTCCAGGCCGTTCCGGCCGGGAAGTTTTAAAGCGGTACCATGAACTGAAACCGTCAGGACCGGCAATCCTGATGAGCGGCTACAGCATTGATAATCTTGAGGTTATTACCGAAGGGACCGAGAACGTCCTGTTCCTTCAGAAACCATATGCCCCGGACACAATGTTCCAGGCTATATCCACTATTCTCGGTGAATCGAAGAAAAAGGAATGATTTATTGAATAATCTGCTAAAAACCACTGACGATAATCTCAGACAAATCATATCCCGCTTAAACTCCCTCCGCGAGGAGGAACAGATAACTCTGGCACGCCGGATTCACGACAATCTGAGCCAAACCCTGACGGCATTACAACTGGAAATCTCAATAATCGGGTCAGGAACGTCAATGACTGGTGCAGCTGCTGAACACTTCTCGCATGTGAAAGAATTGACAGTAACTCTTATGGATACCACTAAAGAACTGATTAACGGGCTGCGCCCCCCTCTACTGGACGATTTCGGTATCGTGGCCGGTTTGGAATGGCTCGTATCCCGATATCAGACCGATTCAGGATTTGTATGCACGGTTTTGGCAGAGCCGAAGGAAATCAGCCTCTCCTTTGATTACAGAACAGCTCTCTACCGAATTGCGGAAGAAGCCCTGGAAAATGCTGCCCGCCATGCTTCTGCCCGTACTGTAGCCTTATCATTGATCGGGAGTTCAAAGAATATCCGTCTTGTAATTTCGGATGACGGCGTCGGATTTAATCCCCGGCTGAAGACTGAGGCTGCGGCCGGTAAGTTCGGTCTGCTTCAGATGCATGAAAGGGTTTATTTTCTCGGTGGTGAAATCTCCATTGATTCTTCACCGGACATTGGAACATCAATCGTCGTTCAAATTCCCCTTGTGTCCGAGGAGTCTGAATGATCCGTGTGCTCATCGCAGACGATCACATGCTCATTCGCCAGGGACTTCGAGGGATTCTATCTTCTGTATCGGGAATCGAGGTAGTCGCCGAAGCGGAAGATCAGGAGCAGACACTGACGGCTGCCGATGAGCACTCTCCGGATCTAATTCTTCTTGACATATCCATGCCCGGGCGTGGGGGAATTGACACCCTGAAAGAATTGAAACTTCGTTTACCTGACTGTCATGTACTGGTACTGAGTATGCATCCCGAGGATCAGTACGCAGTCCGATCCATTCGTGCCGGGGCCGCCGGCTATGTCACCAAGGGTGTATCAGCCGAGATTCTCCTGGATGCCATCCGTACGGTGAGTAAAGGGATGCTGTACATCACCCCGGCTGTCGCTGAACAACTTGTTCAACATCTGGATGATAAATCCGGTGAGAGTCCGCATGAAAAACTGTCGGACCGGGAATTTGAAGTTCTGATTATGATTGCTTCAGGCAAGTCAGTGGGTCAGATAGCCGAGGAACTCAGTCTCAGTGTTCAGACAATCAGCACGTATCGCACCCGGGTGTTGGACAAAATGAGTATGACCACCAGTGCGGAACTCACACACTACGCCATTGCACGAGGACTCGCAGAGTAGCCCTCAACGGCTTTCAATTTCAGAACCGGTATCTTTATCGGTTGAAACTATCTCCTTATCAACTTGCGGCAGGTAAATCTTGAATGCGGTGCCTGCTTTCAGCTCACTGAATACCTGAATAATCCCACCTGGTGCGGCTCCTTCATATCCGCTTATAGAGTCGCTATTCAACTCAATATTTGCAGTCTCAATGGTAAGCGTTCCTCCCCGAGGAAGGTTCATGATAATCTTATCTGCCTGCCCCGCATCAGTCATAACCAGTCCTGACCCTGAACCTTGAGCTATCAAAAGGTTGATATCCTCTCCAATTATATGGTGCAGCATCTTTTCAACATTTGATATTTCAGCGTTAAGATCAATAATCTCAGAATGGAGAACTTGTGTGCGGCTGAATGCCAATAATTGGCCTGTCAGGAATATGGCCCGTTGGGCGGCCTTACTTATCTCTTTAATCCGCTTCTGAGCCTCTCTCATGTTCTTCTTTTCCTGACTGCTTTTGTAGAGTCAGTACTACATAACTATCGTTCAATCTCCGATACCGCCGGACATCCAGATTGCTTAATCTTTAGTCAACCTTCATGGAGAAAGAATCCGTGATGGGGGGAGAGCATATGCAAAGTTCTGTGGCAGTCCCTCGAGTATTGGTTATAGATGATGAGAATGTGGTTGGGGATCTGATGGGATTCATGCTTAAACGGGCCGGATATGATGTCAGTGTCGTGCTTGACGGCACGGCGGGTCTTGCGCTATGCGAATCGACACCGCCGGATCTGGTTATTACCGATATCACGATGCCGGACATGGATGGGATAGAGTTTCTACGTCGATTGCGGAAAACCGGTATTAGAATCCCGAGCATATCAATATCAGGAAATCCCGTCGGTATGAAATTTCTGGACGCGGCCAAACTGCTTGGCGCCCGGGAGGTGCTTCGGAAGCCCATCAGCGAGAAAGATCTTCTTGAGGCCGTTAAACGTTCCCTGCAGGAGAGTCCTCATGACTAATGAAATTCCTGATAATGACCGTGGTAATGATGCTGAGCTGATTCAGTCCAGGAAGATGGAAACCCTCGGCCGGCTCGTCGGCGGTGTGGCCCACGACTTCAACAATATGCTCATGGTAATCCAGGGTTTTTCCGATTTCCTCAAACTCAGTTTTACCAGCGAAGCTCCAGAGAAACGATACCTGGACGAGATATTAACGGCAGCAGATAGAGCTGCATCCCTCACCCAGCAGTTAATGGATTTCAGCAGAAAACAGATCAGCAATCCGGAAGTGATGGAACTGGACAATATTGTGGCTTCATCCTCTCGATTGTTCGAACGTATCATCGGTGAAGATGTTCAAATGACTGTGGAGCTGCAATCCGACTCAGCCTGTATCAAAGCCGATCGGACCGGAATTGTGCAGATTCTGACGAATCTTGTTATGAATGCCCGGGAAGCGATGCCCGACGGCGGAACCTTGTTAATTGAGACCGCAAGGGTTCAAAACCCCTCTCCTGAATTACCCCGGGGACCATATGTTCGTCTCACCGTGGCAGATTCGGGCTGCGGGATTGCCGACAAAGTCCTGCCGAAAATTTATGAGCCGTTCTACACAACTAAAGAGGAAGGGGCTGGTACCGGACTTGGTCTTACGATTGCCCTTGAAGCAGTGAAACAGGCCGGCGGCAGTCTTATCTGTGAGTCTGAGATGGGTGTGGGCACGAAATTCTCAATCGATATCCCCATATTTAACGATGATTCAGCCGGATTATCACCTGAAGATAAAATCCTCAGAAATCTCGGGCGCGGCGAGAAACTTCTCGTTGTTGAAGATGATCCCTCTGTCCGTGCATTTCTGAGTGAGTTACTTTCCGTAAGAGGATATAACATCACTGTTGCAGAGAACGGGGAGCGTGCCTGGGAGTATTTTCAGGAATCCATCGAGCCGTTCGATCTCATTCTCACTGATATTATCATGCCGAAACTGGGCGGACAGGAGCTGGTGTCAAAAATAATTCAATCCGGCAGAAAGGTTCCGCATATTGTATTTCTATCCGGCTATATGCAAGACGCAACATCACGTCTTGCAGAAATCAGCATACCGTGGACATTTATCGGCAAACCGGTTCAGCCGCCGCAACTCCTTTCCAGGCTGCGGGATATTCTCGATAAACATTCTGAATCAGGAGATTGATGCCATGTTTCAAACATCTGTCAATTCTTATAAACCGCACATACTTATTGCAGATGACAGCCG
>QNBK01000220.1 GCA_003644105.1 Spirochaetota bacterium
AACCCGGAACATCTGCGAGTATTTCTGTTCGCTCTTCCTTTTCTACAATAGATCGAATGACAGCCTGAGCTTCTTCGGCAGCATCAACATAGCTGGAAACGCAATTCGGTGACACAGGCGGCAGCGCCGGTGCCGGAATACTTCCGTCGGTTCGAAGTCCTACTTCATCGGGAACTGGCGGCAAAGGTGAAAACCAGGTTCCCCGACGGAAGTTCTTTGCTGACCACTTCGCCCAACGGTGAACCTCCCCGGGAAATAATCTCGGCCTTTATGAGAGACTCTTCATACTGAAAGATTTCAAGGGTCGGACCATCAGGCCCGAACCCCGGTGCCCCTGACCAGCCAGTCACCCGAGAGATGGCGTCCGGCGGCCTGATTGTACATTCGAATACTTCTACTTATCGAAGCGCCGCGATGCCGGTTTCGAGGCTGTTACTGAAGACTCCCCGGCCGGTTCTATTGCTCTCCCGAATAAAATCCCGGAGTGCTTCACTCTCGACATCGTCAAAATCACCGACAATGAGTAGTCTTTTGCCGTAAGTGGACACTTTCTGGAGCATATCCCCGGCGATACCGGTCTTGAGGTCGAAGAATGCGGGATTGAGATGTTCTACCTTCAAAACCAGCGCATCCGAGGCACCGGAGGCCAGAACATCCAGGAAATCGCCGGTGTCTTCGATTCGGTTTGTGAGCATTGTGACGACGGCGACGGTACCGACAGGGCTGTCGCGTTTCTCGAATTGCATTGGAACACCCTTCTTTGAACTTATAGAAGGATATTATCCTGAATTGTGCTCTGGAGCTCAATTAGTTATTCAAAATTGACAATGTGACACAATTGTGTATATTATTGTGTATAGAGGAGGTTGTTAGAAATGAAATTTTTAAGTGTTAGAGATCTTCGAACAAAATCGGCACAGGTATGGCGCGATCTTCCTCTGGAAAAAGAGATGGTTATAACAAACAATGGTCGGCCTGTGGCAGTAATTACGGCAGTAAACGAAGAAACGGTGGAAAAATCTCTGGCTTCCTGGCGTCAGGTTCGGGCTACACAGGCTATTGTTTCTGTTCAGAAAGAATCTATGATCAAGGGAACGGACAATATAACTATGGATCAAATTGATTCTGAAATTAAGGAAGCACGCCGGGAAAGACAAAAGCGTACGGTATGAGGGTAGTTCTCGATACTAATGTTCTTATCTCAGGTATGCTTTCTCCTTTTGGAACATGCGGTGAGATCGTTCGTATGCTGACAGGCAATGAGCTTACACTTTGTATTGATTCACGAATAATTTTTGAATATCAGGAAGTTCTTTATCGACCAAAATTTGATTTAGATACAAATAGTATTGAAATTATTATTGAATATATTGGAAATAGAGCGGAAAACTATCCTACAATTCCTTTACCAGTTTCCCTTCCTGATCCCGATGATAATCCCTTTGTGGAAGTAGCAATTTCTGCAAAAGTGGATTGCCTTATTACAGGAAATCTCAAGCATTTTCCGGAAAACAGCAGGTTTGGAATAAATGTATTATCTCCACGGGAATCTATTGACTACATAAAGGAACAGCAAACAAAGTTCAGTAATTTTGATCAGGAATAAAAACAATTATTCCGGTGGAGTCCACTTCAGGTTTTCTTACATTAGAGAATAAATCAAAGCCGGCAACATCCACTCCCCGCAATACTTCAAGCATTCCTACACCAGATCGAACTCACAGTCGGCGATACACCAGTCAAGAAATACCGAGCGCATGGATCGATTGAAAACCTGCGCCAGTTCTGAGGCCTCAATATCGGACCGGAAAGTATCATCAGACTGACCTTCGTTCATTATACCCTCAATGATACGGTACCACTGCCTCTTCAGATCGATCCCCCTACCACTGGTTTGCCAAAACACAAACCAGATTACAACCAAAACATAAAATAATAATCCGCCAAAACGCAAAGTGTATTTGCGCTAATACATAAAATATTGTATGATGAAAGAAATTTTAAAGGTTAGTTATAATAAATGGGGAAGTATTTACCACGCATTGCAGATCAATTGCTTCAAAGGGCTCTTAGGTCATCCGGTGCTGTTTTAATTGAAGGTCCGAAATGGAGTGGGAAAACCCGTACTGCACAACGAACCGCAAAAAGTGTATTGATGATGCAAGACCCAGATAAAATAAAATCTTACATGCAAACCGCATCAATAAAGCCATCTCTTTTACTTGAAGGTGATACACCAAGACTTCTTGATGAATGGCAGCTGGCTCCGATTCTTTGGGATGCTGTTCGTTTTATCGTCGATAAAAGAGATAAAACAGGACAATTCATTTTAACTGGTTCAGCTGTACCGGCTGACAACTTAACTTCTCACACAGGAACCGGAAGAATTTCTCGGATTAAGATGAGGCCAATGAGCCTATACGAATCACAGGAATCATCAGGCTCTGTTTCACTTCAAGATTTATTTCAGAGCTCTGTTGAAATTGCTGGAACAAGTTCCATAGAAATTGAGCAACTTGCTGATATTTTAGTCAGAGGGGGCTGGCCGGCATCAATACACATGAGTTCCAATATTGCTGAAAAGAACGTTAGAGACTATGTTGACGCAGTTATTAATCAAGATATTTCCCGTGTAGATTTTGTTGAAAAAAGCCCAGAAAAAGTACGTACTTTAATGCGTTCTATTGCCAGAAATGTGTCTACGGAGGCGGCGCTTACAACGTTGAGAAACGATCTGGAAGGAAAGGATGAAAGTATATCGATGCCAACAATATCCTCATATATGAATGCATTGGAACGTATTTTTGTTATTGAAGATTTACCCGCATGGAATCCAGCTTTGCGTTCAAAAACACCACTTAGAACAACCCCTAAAAGACACTTTGTTGATCCTTCTATTGCGACAGCAGTCATGGGAATATCCCACAAAAGACTTTTAGAGGATTTCAACACCTTTGGCTACCTCTTTGAATCATTGTGTATTCGTGATTTGCGTGTATATGCAGATTCTCTAGATGGGAACGTCTATCATTACAGAGATAAAACCGGGTTAGAATCTGATGCAGTTTTGGTTCTAAGAGATGGAAGTTGGGCTGCTGTAGAAGTGAAAATGGGTGCTGATGAATTTGATTCAGCGGCTAAAAACTTGAAAAAGTTTGTAAATCGTATAAATACTGAAAAGATGCAAGAACCTTCTTTCCTATTGATTTTAAGCGCAACAGAACATGCTTATAGGCGGAAAGATGGGGTGTATGTAGTGCCTCTTGGATGTCTAAAACCATAAAAAGTTGCTAACAGTGAACATTAATAGTTGTTCCTTCTGATATATGGTGAGGTCTGCCTCCGGCAAAAATCAGATTTGAATTATTGAAATTCGGGGCAATTAATCTGGATACGATTCTACTATTATCTTCCATACTGGATAAGAGTGTAATTGGATTTAAAATCTGAGGATAAAATATATATTGTATCATCGCCGGTGATAACAAAATAATCTTATCTTACAGAATGATACAGTGCAGGAAAAACCCACTCCTCACAGTATTTCAAACCTTCTTTCACCAGATCGAATGCACCGTCGGCGATGCACCAGTCCAGGAATACCGAGCGCATGGATCGATTGAAAACCTGAGCCAGTTCCGAGGCATCAATGTCGGATCGGAATGAACCCTCAGCCTGACCTTCGGCCATGATAGTCTCTATAATGCGGTACCATTGCCGCTTCGGATCGACAATAACCTTCTCTCGTTCTCCACCGCTGCCGAGGATCTGGTTCGTATAGAGAATCTTCAGGCTGTCGACACCCACTTCATCCCGGACATAGCGCATCTGGGCTCTGGTAAATGCCATCAGTTTATCCGCCGGTCTTTTATATCTCCGCAGGTTACGGGCTGCATACTCCTGGTAATAACGGTCGATCTTCCAGAACTCTTCGACGATGATGTCGCTTTTTGTTTCAAAGTAGGTGTAAAAGGTGCCTTTTGCCACACCGGCGGCCCGGGTTATCTGCTCCACCGACACCGAATCGTAGCCCTTCTCACGGAAAAGTCTCAAGGCATTGTCCATGATGGCGGCTTTGGTTTTTTCGGTCTGTTCTTCTCTACGACCCATGTTTCATTCCGAGTTTGGTATACGGGGGCTTGAGCCCTGGAAACATGGGGTAGTGTTTCGTATTCAGAGTCACCAGTTCCAGCTTGTTAACCAGACATGTCGCTCCGATCAGGGCATCAGGAATCTCCATCGAATGGGAAGCCCGGTATTTTCTGATCCATTCACCGGCTTTCCGGGCCACTTCGCCGGTGACGGGAAAAACAGTAAAGGTTGAAAAGAGCCGGTTTACTTCAGTCTCTTCATTTTCACCCCGGGTTCCAGCATATATCTCTGCAACACTGATAGCTGAGAAGACGATTGAATCCTGCATACGCCGGAACAGGGACACGGCTTTTTCTTCTCCTCTGAGAAAATCGATCAGAACATCACTGTCTACGAGCATACCTTTGTTCATCGCTCAGGCCTGTTTCTCCAGCCGGTCCGGAGCTTTCGGATGTCCGGAATATACTGATGATCGGCCCATATGCCTGCGAGATTATCCAGGGTTTCTTTTCGGTCCACATCCTCCCTGGATTTGATATATATATCAACAGATCGTCGTATAAGTTCACTTTGTGACAGCCCTGAAGATGCGGCATAGGATGCCAATTGTTCTTTTTGAATTGTTGTGAGGTATATCTGGGTCCGTTTCATAGTCATATACACCATAATTATACATCACTATTGAAGCACTGTCAGTCCTCAATATCGAATATCTTCCCGGGATTCAGAATGTTCTTGGGATCCCAGGCCTTCTTGATCGCCTTCATCAGTTCCATCTCCACCGGATCGATAACGTCTTTCAGGTAACCTTTCCTTTTAAGCCCGATACCATGTTCCCCGCTGATCTTCCCGCCGAGCTCGGTGGTAATCCGGTAGAGTTCCCGAAGACAGGCATCTTCGTTCGTTTTCCAGGTCTCCATATCCATCTCCGGATCTTTCACCAGGGTAGCGTGAAGGTTGCCATCCCCGGCATGGCCGTAACAGGGTATCTGCATCCCGTACTCAGTGCTCAGTCGTTCCAGCTCGGGGATGAGCTCGGGAATCCGGGAAGTGGGGACCACAATGTCCTCCAGGGATTGAATGGGACTGAACACCTTGAAGGCCTCGGCGATGTTCCGCCGGACATTCCATATCCGTTCCTTTGTGTTGGAATCCTCGGCGACAAACACCTCCATGGCGCCGCTTTGAACGCAGAGTTCGCCTAC
>QNBK01000221.1 GCA_003644105.1 Spirochaetota bacterium
GGACCTGCAGAATCGATGAAGTCCGTTTTGGCGGATATCACCTTCAGCAATCCTGTAAAGTCAGTCTGGTCCAATGTGAGTGCCGCAGTGGTAAAAAGCGGTGACGAGGCCCGTACCCTTCTGGTGGAACAGGTAACTCACCCGGTCCGCTGGATGGATCTGATGGCCTCAATTGCCGAATCGTCCCCTTCAGCTCTGTATGAAGCAGGGCCGGGAAAGGTGCTTGCCGGTTTATGGAGCAAGTCGGGACAGAATGGAACATGTTTCCCCGCGGGTACCGTCGGGGATTTGGATACGTTTAAAGAAAACAAGTAGGAGTTAAGAATTATGCTTCTTGAAGGAAAGAAAGTCCTTGTAACAGGCGGTGCCCAGGGTATCGGTAAAGAGATTATCATGAAGTGCCTGGAAGAGGGAGCTTCAGTGCATTACTGCGATTTTAACGAGGGTCCCCACAAGGCGGAAATGGATGCAGCGGCAAAAAACGGTGCCACAGTCACCTTCCATTCGGCAAATATCACCGATGAGGACCAGGTAAAAGCCATGGTTAAGGATATCACCGCCGACGGAAAACTCGATGTTCTGGTAAATAACGCCGGAATCACCCGTGACGGTATGGTTTTCCGTATGCCTCTGGATCAATGGGAACAGGTTATCAAGGTGAATCTTACCGGTGCCTTTCTGGTGGCCCGGGAAGTATCCGCTTTCATGGCCCTGAAACAGAAATCCGGCAGTATTATCAATATGGCTTCAGTTGTCGGACAGATGGGTAATGCCGGTCAGACCAATTACTCGGCATCAAAAGCCGGACTCATCGGTTTTACCAAAAGCCTGGCTAAAGAAACGGCCAAACGGAACGTTCGGGTTAACGCCGTGGCTCCGGGTTTCATTGCCACCGCAATGACAGAAAAGCTTACCGATGATGTAAAAGCCGAGTATGCCAAAGCGATCCCTCTGGGGCGAATGGGTTCTGCAGAGGATATTGCCAATGCGGTTCTGTATCTTGCATGTGATCTGTCTTCCTATATCACCGGTCAGGTGATCCGGGTTGACGGCGGGTTGGTGATGTAATGGAAAAACGAAGAGTAGTCGTAACCGGCCTGGGTACAGTTAATCCTCTGGCTCATGATGTTGCCAATACCTGGGAAGCGGTGAAAGCCGGAAAGAGTGGAGTTGCTCGGATAACGGCGTTTGATACCGAAGATTATGCCAGTAAAGTTGCCGGAGAAGTTAAAAATTTCGATCCTGCGGTCTGGATGGAGAAGAAAGAGGCCCGGAAACTGGCGCGATTCACCCAGTTCGCTTTGGCCGGCTCTGCCCAGGCTATGGAGGATGCCGGTCTGGATAAGGGAGGCATTGATCCTGAAAGGATGGGTGTTATTCTGGGTAACGGTATCGGGGGGTATGAGGTAACCGAAGAAGGTATACGTCAACTGGCCCTTAAAGGCCCTCGGGGAGTTGCCCCCATGACCATTCCTAAAATGATTATCAACGAAGGCCCGGCCAATGTTGCCATCAAGTATGGACTTCTCGGGCCCTGCTACGCCGTGGTTACAGCCTGTGCATCGGCGACCGATGCCCTCGGCTCCGCCTTTCATGCGGTTCGTTACGGACAGATTGATGCGGCGGTTACCGGCGGTATGGAGGCGGCCATCACTCCTTTCGGAATCGCCGGTTTTATCAAGTTAACCGCCCTTTCCACCAAGTACAATGACACTCCGGAAAAAGCCTCCAGGCCTTTTGACAGGGACAGAGACGGTTTTATCATGGGAGAAGGTGCCGGCATCCTGATTCTTGAAGAACTTACCCATGCTCTGGACCGCGATGCCAAAATTTACGGTGAGGTGGCAGGTTACGGTATGAGCTGTGATGCCTATCACCTGACAAGTCCCGATGTGGAAGGCAACGGACCGGCCAGATCCATGAAATGGGCCCTGCAGGATGCGGGGATGGAGCCTTCGGAAATTGATTATTTCAACGCCCACGGAACATCCACTCCCACTAACGATCCTCTGGAAACCATGGCCATCAAGAAGGCCTTCGGGGATCATGCTTACAAAATGCCGATTTCCTCCACCAAGTCGATGACAGCTCATATGGTTGGCGGAGCCGGCGGTATGGAAGCTATCATCAGTCTGCTGGCCCTTCGTGACGGCTTTATTCCTCCCACGATCAATCTGGATAATCCTGATGAACGCTGCGATCTGGACTATGTACCCCATGTCGGACGTAAGGCGGATCTTCGTGCTGTTATGTCGGACAATCTCGGCTTCGGCGGGCATAACGGCTCGTTGGTTTTCAAGAAATTTGAGGAGTAAATAAACAATGGCATTTAAAGATATCAAAGAACTGCTTCCCCACCGGGAGCCATTTCTTTTCGTCGACAAGCTTGACGAGGTAAGTGATGAACGCATTGTGGGAACCCGTAAGTACACCGGGAATGACTTTTTCTTTAAAGGTCATTTCCCCGGATACCCGGTTGTACCCGGAGTAATTCTGGTGGAGTCCATGGCTCAGTGCGGAGGGGCCGGAGTGGCTCAGTCGGGAATCCTGGGAGACAAACTGTTTTTCCTGGCCACCGTCGATAAAGTGAAGTTCCGTCGTCAGGTGGTTCCCGGAGACGAGGTGCGTTTCGAAGTGGAAAATGTCCGTGTTGACTCCCGGGGGCTTCGGCAGACCGGAAAAGCCTATGTTGGAGATGAGGTTGCAGCTGAGGCTTCCTGGCTCTGCCTCATGGGCGACAGAGAGAGTTAATAGCTCAATAATGCCGAAGATAATTGATCATAAACAACGTAAAATCTCTATTCTTCGGCAGGCCTTCGCTCTGTTTGCCCAGAACGGGTATCAGAATACAAGTCTCTCTCAACTGGCCGGGAGCTGCGGGATATCCCGGCCGACACTCTACCTCTATTTTCGTGACAAGGAAGAAATCTTCACCTATGCGGTGAAGTACTACACCGACGAAATGTTTTCGGATTACAGGGATGTTGCCGCAAAATCCGGTCCGGTGCTGCCTCAAATCCGCAGAATTGTTGCAGATATTATCTTCAAGAGCTGGCACAGCCGTGATTTTATTACCAGTCTTGGAGATTTCATCTTCCAGAAACGTCAGGAAGACCGGAATTTTCCTGCAGTAATCCGGCGGCGGACAGTGAAACTCGATCATCTTCTGCAGCGTATGCTCCGGGAGGGGGTGGCATCGGGTGAAATTCACCGGATTCCGGTTGAAGCCACATCCATGCAGATTCTCGATCTTGTTCAGGCATATCTTTTTAAACTGGCCATTATCAAGGCAGCCGAGCCCCGGCAGACAATCTCTGTTATTGAAGCTTTCCTCGACGGATTGGCCCGTTGCAGTCAACCGGCACAATAACAAAAATATTTTATCTCCCTTTTTTTACCTTATACTCTTAGTCATTATGATTGAAGATATTCGCGCTGATATAGAAGTTGCCTCCGGGCGTGTTCCTGCGGATCTGGCTTTGAGAAACGGCAGATTTTTTGATGTTTTTACCGGCGAACTGATGGATGGGGATATGGCTGTCAGAGACGGCCGGGTAATCGCCATCGGACCGGCGGGAACGTACCGGGGAATAAAAGAGCAGGATCTGGGAAACCGCATCGTGGTTCCGGGTCTTATCGACTCCCATGTACATATTGAAAGCTCCATGCAGGGTCCTGCGGGTTTTGCCGGATTAACGGTGCCCAGAGGGACAACGACGGTTATCGCCGATCCCCATGAAATAGCCAATGTCCGGGGGATGGACGGGATTCGGTGGATGCTGAACGCTTCGGAAAATGTCCCTCAGTCTGTATTTGTGATGCTTCCCTCATGCGTACCGGCAACCCCGTTTGAGGATGCCGGAGCCGTACTTGAAGCCTCGGATCTTGCAGAATTGATAAACCACCCCCGGGTGCTGGGACTGGGTGAGGCAATGGATTATCCCGGTGTGGCTGCAGCCCGGCTTGAAATTGTAGAGAAAATTGAACTTGCCAGAAGCACCGGTAAAAGGGTGGATGGTCATAGTCCGGCCATGACAGGGAAAAGTCTTGCGGCCTACGCTGCGGCGGGAATTGGTACAGACCATGAATGCCGTAACGTGAAGGAAATGAAAGAGCGGCTCAGTTTGGGTATGAGAATCCTTATCCGGGAGGGGACTGCCGCCCGGGATCTGGCAGCCTTGATTAAAGGAGTTAATTCAGGACTGGCCCGGCGCTGCGCCTTCTGTACCGACGATAAACAGCCCGGAGATATCCTTAACGAAGGGCATATCGATTTCAATATCAGAGAAGCTATACGTCTGGGACTGGATCCTGTGGAAGCCCTGCGTCTGGCCACTTTAAACGGCGCGGAAGCTTACGGCCTTGACGACCGGGGCGCCTTATCTCCGGGACGCAGGGCGGACATGGTGGTTTTAAAGGGAGAACTTGCCGATTTTACCGTTGAATCTGTTTACCGGGGCGGAGAGCTGGTGGCGATGAACGGGAAACTGCTGGTAGCTTCCGGAGAATGTGATGATACCCCGGTGAGGGATACCGTACGCCTGGCGCCTCTTGGGAGTCACGATCTGGATTTGAAGCTGAAGACGGACAGAGCCAGAGTAATAACCCTGAGTTCCGGCAGCCTGGTAACCGGCGAATCCATTCTGGATGTACCCCGGGATTCCAACGGGTGTTTTTGTGCCGATCCGGAATTGGATCTTCTGAAGCTAGTTGTGGTTGAACGGCATAAAAGCACAGGTAGAATCGGACTGGGAATTGTAAAAGGATACGGCTTGAAAGGTGGGGCTGCTGCCAGCAGTATTGCCCATGATTCCCATAATCTGATTGCTGTGGGAGATGATGATGCGGCCATTCTTTCAGCCTTGAGAGTTCTTGCCACCAGCGGTGGAGGAATCTCTCTTACTGCAGCCGGAGGTGATGTTCTGGGGGTACTCCCCCTTCCTTTAGGTGGATTGATGAGTGATGAACCCGGAGAACTGACAGCATCCCGGTTGGAGGAGCTGATTAATCTGGCCCATGAAAAAATAGGTGTCCGGGAAGATCTGGACCCCTTCATGCCCTTGAGTTTTCTGGCTCTTCCGGTAATACCGGATCTCAAGCTCACAGCCCGGGGGTTATTTGATGTGAAAAAGTTTGAGTTTGTGAGCATAGATGCATAAAAATGGTTCCACTGATACCATCCCTTTTACATAAATACTAATAATTGCATATTTGTATAAGTTCTTTCTTTGAATGCAGTTACATCCATAGACTCCTGACGAGCTATGCAAAACGCATAATTTA
>QNBK01000222.1 GCA_003644105.1 Spirochaetota bacterium
CAGAAGGGCTTCGGCTGGCTGATGGGCCGAAAGGCGGATGAAGAGAAAATCCGAACCATATATGCGGAACGTATCGGAACAAAAGACAGCTGAGTCCAGCCGGAGGTTAATATAATGAGCGAAAATACATTAGTAACATATGGGATGATTGGCGGAGGCGAAGGGGCATTCATCGGTGACGTTCACCGGCATGCAATTAATCTGGATGGTAAGGCAAAACTGACAGCCGGATGCTTCTCCAGAACCATGGCCAATACCCTGGCAACCGGAGCGGCTCTTCACATCGAAAAAGACAGACTTTATGAAACTTACGTAGATATGGCAAAGGCCGAAGCCTCCCGGGCCGATGGAATCGATTTTGCCGTTATTGTAACACCGAACAAATCCCACTTCCCCATAGCCAAAGTATTTCTGGAACAGGGTATTAACGTTGTATGTGACAAACCCCTCACGACAGATTTCTCTCAGGCAGAAGAACTGGCAAAAATTACAAAAGAAAACAACCTTCTCTTTGCGGTTACCTACACCTATTCAGGTTACGCAACGGTAAAACATGCCAGGGCCATGATAGCAGCCGGCGATATCGGAGAAATACGTTTCGTAAAAGCCGAATACCCCCAGGAGTGGCTAGCTGAAAGGATCGAGGACTCAGGTCAGAAGCAGGCCGCATGGAGGCTGGATCCGGCCCAAAGCGGAATATCCAACTGTGTCGGGGATATCGGCAGCCATATAGAAAACACAGTGGCCTACATGAGCGGGCTGAAGATAAAACGTCTTTCAGCCAGACTGGACAACCTGGTGGAGGGCCGGTTACTGGATGACAACGCCACAATTTTGGTTGATTACCAAAGCGGTGCAAAAGGGCTTTACTGGGCAAGTCAGATAGCCATAGGTCATGATAACGATCTCTCAATTCAGATCTACGGTTCAGAAGGCACTATTCGCTGGCGACAGGAAGAACCGAACTACCTTGAAGTTGCATACAAAGACAAACCGGCAATGAGAATATCCAGAGGTAGAGATACGCTTAAAGAGAGGGCGGAATCACTTGTAAGAATTCCTGCCGGACATCCGGAAGGCTATTTCGAAGCCCTTGCCAATATCTATAAAACCTATGTAGCGGCTCTTATTAAAAAGAGAAAGGGAAAAGCACTCAATGCTGAGGATATGGACTTTCCCCAGCCGGAAGCAGGTGTTTCCGGGGTGCAGTTCATCGAGAAATGTGTCGAAAGTTCAAAGAAAGATGCTGCCTGGGTTGATTTCAAGGAGTCGTGATGAGATTCATCGGAAACCTGCTCTGGCTCATATTCGGAGGCTCTATAAGTGCCGTTCTCTGGACCATCAGCGGTCTACTCATGAGCATTACCATCATCGGCTTCCCCTTCGGGAAACAGCACATCAAGCTCGCCAGGCTCTCCCTGATTCCCTTCGGTACCGATATCCATCCGGTTTGATTCCCCGGCGTACCAATCCACTTTTCTGGTAAGAACCATCACCAGAGAAATAATCAGGAACAGACCTGCTGAACCGATGAGAAGAGCGTAATCTTCAGACTGAAGTGTTACCCAGAGCCAGAGATATGCGGCGGAAAGGACTGCGGGAATGGAAGCGGCGGAACGGCGGTTCCTGCCGGTAATATTGCCGGTGATACTGCCGGAATAGAATGAGATAAGGAGTGTTACTGCTGCTGCTGCAATAAGGTAGGAGACATTGAATCCGATATGCTCTGAGAAGGCCAGCAGTAAAAGATAAAACATGATGTCCGCGGCTCCGGCAAGAAGGTACTGCACCGGATGCACCTTAAGTCCTCCGAGTATTTCAAAGAGAAAAAACACCGCAAAAGGAATAAGAAGGAATATTACAGCGTATTTTACCGAACGCTCAATCCTGGTATAGGCCCCGGCAGGTTCCAGCAATTCCACTCGAAGGGAGTAATCAACCGGGTTGATTTCCGGAGTGTTACTCGAATCCCACCAGGGCTGAATGGGACGGCTCACCTCAGGGATACGCCAGCGTGCGCTGAAACCCGTATCATCCAGCTCCCTTTTATCGGGAAGTATGGCCCCCTGAAAAGATGGTGAGGGCCAATTCCCTGACAGTATCAATTCCGAGTTACGCCCCAGGGGAGTAACGGCGACTGATCCGCCGCCTCCAATTTCCATTTTCCAGGAGAATTCTGCCTTGTTTCCGGATGGACCGGCACCTGAACCGGGTATCAGGGCACTGATACCCGAACCGAGAGAAGATAATCCAGTGTCCGGGGTTAATACAAGTAAATCAGAGTTCCAGCTTAAATCTGAAACATCATGTATTCCCCTCATATCAGCAATACCGATAACAAACTTGAACTCATCTTTCAGCGGCCGGGCTCCTTCGGGAAAAATCTCGGAACCCGGCATAAGGAAATAACCGGAAGCATCAATGAGGGCTGAGTAGACAGGAACTCTGTATATCCCGCGCTGCCGGTATTCAACCTCCAGCCGGCCTGAAATTCTGATATCTTCAGGCAGCAGTGATACTTCCCCCCGGCTGATGTAGCGGTGTGTTTTCCCGTCAAGCTCATACGGAAGAACCATCAGCGGGCCTGCCAGTACAAGAGAGCCGCCGGCTCCATCAATAATATTCATTTCTGCTTCATAAGCTCTTGATTCACGTTCTCTCACCAGGGAGCGGATCATCGATAAAGGTATCAGAAGTAAAAGAATTATCAGAATTACAACCAGTGCTTTCATGGTGGACCGCAGACCGGATTTCCCGGATATTTTCAACATGTTTATTCCTCCAACACTCCGGAAGTCTATCCCCCGGTTCAGGCGGTGAAGGGGCTGTAATCCGGCAGAATGAGGGCAAAGTCGGTTCAAAATGGATTGACTTGATTGAACATGCTAAAATAACCCCCATGAAGCATATTGCCATTGTGGACGATGAAGCCGCCCTGCGGGAAAATCTCTCTTATGCCCTGGACAAGGAAGGATACCGGGTTTCAACCTACCCCAACGGGCAGAATGCCTGGGACGCATATCATGAGAATCCCCCGGATCTCTATCTGCTGGATATACTGATGCCCCGGATGGATGGACTGGAGTTCTGCCGGCTGCTGCGCCGGGAGGATACCCGGACCCCGATTATTTTCCTCTCTTCCAGAGACGAGGAACTCGACCGGGTTCTGGGGCTGGAAACCGGGGGGGATGATTATATAGGGAAACCCTTCAGCGTCAGGGAATTACTGGCCCGCATCAAGGCGGTTCTCCGCCGGGCCGATGGAGTTGGCCTGGGAGAACCTGCTATTGAAGCCGGTCCTCTCAAGCTGAATCCCGACAGCTACAAAGCGGTATGGAATGAAACGGAACTGGTTTTCACCCTGAGCGAATACAGGCTGCTTTCAGAATTGGCGCGGTCCCCGGGAACCGTTCGAACCCGCTCTGCCCTCTACGTTTCAGCCTTCCCCGATGACAAATTCGTTAACGAACGGGCGGTGGACAGCCACATCAAACGTATCAGGCGTAAGCTCGAAGTGGCCGGTGCACCTAAGAATATCCTGGAAACAATATACGGTCTGGGTTACCGCCTGGGAATTGACGTTTGAAAGGTCTCACCGCCCGACTGCTGATCTTCAATCTCCTTCTAGCGGTATTCCCCATCGGTGCAATTCTTTTTCTCGGAACCTATGAAATACAGCTTCTGGAAAGTCAGGAGCGGGCCATGGTACAGCAGGGCAGAATTCTGGCTTCCGCTCTGGCCGGTCACGATCTGAAAGAGGAAGCTCATTCTATTTTTGAAAGGCTCAGAGAAAGAACCGATGCCCGTCTCAGGGTTGTAGATGAAAACGGGCTGCTGCTGGCAGATTCCGCAAAACCGGAATCCGATGAGAGGGAAACCTCCAGTAATACAATTCAGGAGAACCCGGAGACCAGCTACCCCGAGGAAAATGTTATCTACCGTATCGGAGCCCTTCCCACACGAACCTACAAAACACTCTCAGGGTATATAAAGCCGCCCCAGACTCCGACGGGAATCAGTGAGTATTACAGCGGCCGGGATATTCTGGACGGTCCGGAGATAACATCAGCCTTGAACGGCCGCTACGGTGCTGCAACCAGAATCTCCCGGGGGCAGAAGTCAGTTACCCTTTATTCCGCCATTCCGGTATTCAGGGAAGATAAGGTTATCGGAGCTGTTCTGGTATCCCGTTCCACTTTTTCCATTCTCTCCGACCTTTATCAGCTCCGTCTTAATATCGCCATTATTTTCCTGTTCAGTGTGGGTGCAGCGGTAATTCTCTCCATCCTTCTGGCAAGAACCGTAACGGTTCCCGTCGGCAGGCTGAGGGATCAGGCGGAAAGCATTCTTGATGAAAAGGGTAAGCTTCAGGCTGGATTCAAACCTCTGGCTGGAAAGGACGAGGTGGCCGACCTCTCCCGGGCGCTGTTCCGCCTCTCTTCCCGGCTGCAGCAGAGAACCGACCATATGGAATCCTTTATGGCCGATCTGGTTCACGAAATGAAAAACCCGGTTGCCGGAATCTTAAGCGCATCGGAACTGGCGGAACAAACCGCCGAAAGGGAAACCCTTCGGTTCCTCGAGGTGATTGATAGAGAAGGCCGGCGTATTCAACGGCTTTTAGACGATCTCCGGGAATTAATCAGTGTGGATATCCGCCTTAACAGAGGGGAACGTGAGAAGGTGGATACCGGAACCATCCTGAGAAATCTGGTGTCAGCCTACCCTCATCACCGCAAAGCCGGTGTGGAAATTGTATTCATTGATGCGACTGAGAAAGAATCGAAAGATAAGGTGTACATCGCCGCCGATCCCGACCGGCTGGCCCAGGCGGTTTTAAACCTGGTGGATAATGCCGTATCCTTTTCTCCGGAAAAGGCTTCAGTGGAAATCAAGCTGGAGAAAATTGCCGGGGAAAAAAACGCAAAAGGCTGTATTCAAATCAGTATTGCCGATCGAGGACCGGGTATCCCCGGAGACGCCACTGATAAGGTTTTTGAGCGCTGGTACACCGACAGACCGGATGAGGAAACATCGGATCATACCGGTCTCGGTCTGGCCATCGTGAAAGGAATAGTGGAAGGTTACGGCGGCAGAATCAGCATTACACCCGGAGAGGGAGGAGGCACGATGT
This sequence comes from Spirochaetota bacterium, assembly GCA_003644105.1. GTDB lineage: Bacteria > Spirochaetota > Spirochaetia > DSM-2461 > DSM-2461 > UBA2779. The sequence goes on from QNBK01000222.1 coordinate 5,135, forward strand.
TTCTTATGGAGTTTCCCGAATGAACCGCCGGGTGAAACTGCATCCCAGCTGGTATTCCCG
>QNBK01000223.1 GCA_003644105.1 Spirochaetota bacterium
CAGTACGGGAGCTGATTCCGGTTCAGACCTGATATGGGGGGCTTATGGCCGAAACTCAAACATCTCTGCAGATAGTGACATTTCAATTGGGTGCTGAGAAGTACGGTATAGATATAATGGAAGTGAAGGAAATCGTGGATTATGAAGAGATTCGCAGTATCCCCAATGCTCCGGTCTATGTAGAGGGTATCTACAATCTGCGTGGGGACATCATTCCCATCATCTCTCTCCATAAGCGTTTTCACCTGCAGAGGCCTGAAATTATTGAAGAGGATTCCCTGCTGATTCTTACAATCGGAGGTATGGAGCTTGGTATCATCATTGATAAGGTACTCCGGGTGATTGCTGTCGATACAGATGAGATTCAGCCTCCGCCTCAGATGCTTTCCGGTATAGGAGCCGAGTATATACAGGGTGTGGTGAATAAAGAGGAAGGTTATCTGATTATCCTGGATTCCCTGCGGCTGTTCGATCCTGATGAACTCAGGCAGATCAGTCAGTACGCCTGATAATGTCCATACCGGTTTTTAAACCCTCAATCAAGCGGCGGGATATGCATTCGGTGCTGTCCTGTCTTGTAACCGATGTAATCGGTCCGGCTGTCCTTGCGGACGATCTGGTTGCCACAGCAGCGGGGGAACTCGGGTTTGAAGGAGGCGGGGCAGTCCGGGAGTATACAAGAGCCATCGGTCTTATCATTCAGGCTCTTGGTCTTGCAAAGGGTGATAAAGCCATCCTTTCCCCCCTGGCACCTTCGGCATACCACAGAGCTTTTCAGGAACGGGGTATTCTTCCTGTTTTTGCCGATGTGAAAGAGGCTGATGGCTGCCTGAACCCCTCTGATGTAGAACTAAAGATAAATGCTGATATCAGAGCCCTGTTTGTACACGCTCCTCTGGGCAGGATTCCTGATATGAAGGCATTTAACGGTTTCGGTATACCCATTGTTGGGGATATCGGTGAGGCCCTGGGTGCCCGGAACATCCAGGGCGAAACTCTTGGTTCATCGTGCAATTTTACTCTATTACCGATGGAACCGAATGGAATTGCTACAGCCGGCGGCGGTACTCTTATTCTGGCCCGGGATAAAAAGGCGCTTTCGGCATTGACTGAGTCGGCAGAATCCCTTACCGCCGATGCTTTCCTGCCGGACCTGAACGCTTCCCTGGGATTGGTGCAATGGCGGGAGTATCCCCACGCCCTTGAAGCTCGGGATATTATTGCCGAAGTGTACAGAGCGGCCCTTCACCAGGGCCGGCACCGGACTCTCAGCGAACCTGAAGGTGAGGGCCGCGGCGTCCCTTTTTCTTTCCCTGTGGTTCTTTCTTCCGGCATGAACGAGGTTAGAAAATACGCCAGAAAAAAGGGTGTTGAAACACTGCCGGCATTTTATACAGGAGTTATGGAAGGGTTTCCTGAGGCCGGTGAGCAATGTCCAGCAGCTAAATCTCTGATGATGAGTACGTTGCTGTTTCCCCTGTATCCCACACTGGGAAAGAAAAATGTTCAGCTCATAGTTAAAGTCCTTTCCACTTTACCGTAGTTAAGTAAGCAGACGGGGGCAAAGGTGAATAAAAAAGGCAATACGGTAATAGTTTACAATCCTTTGAACGATCTGGCTGTTTCTCTCCACGGTCAGATATGTCATTGGCTGGAGCAGCGGGGTTACAATGTTACTTCCTGTGACTCCCATGAATGTAAGGCCGGGGTGGTATCTCCGAAGGTTGATTTTGCTGTCTCTCTCGGTGGGGATGGCACTTTTCTCTCCTGTGCCAGGCTGCTGGCTGAAAATCCCGTACCCATTCTTCCGGTTCATCTGGGAACCTTCGGATTTATTACAGAAGTGACTCACAAAGAATGGTCTGATGCCCTTGAATCCTGGATTAACGGACGGCTTGAAGTTGAGGACCGTATGATTCTGGAGGTAAAGATTCTTCGGAACGATGCTGAGATAGGCCGGTTCAGGGGTGTGAATGATGCGGTTGTCGGGGTAAGCGGTATCAGCAAGCTTGTAAGATTGTCCCTTCAGCTGGGCGGCTATGAGGCCGGACATTTTCGGGGAGACGGGCTTATTCTCTCCACGGCAACCGGTTCTACAGCGTATTCAATGGCCTCCGGCGGTCCGATTCTTGTACCGCCGATGAGAGCGGTTGTACTTACTCCCATCAGCCCCTTTTCACTAAGCTGGCGGCCTATGGTAATCCCCGACCGGGATGAGATTGTTATCAGTGTGGATGAGGATCAGAGGGCGGATGTTCTGCTGACTGTGGACGGTCAGGAGTCTTTCCCTCTGGAAGAGGGTGATGTTGTGAGTATTACCGGCAGGGCCGGAGGTGTACGGGTGATTAAATCCGATCGACGGGTTTTTTATGAAGTTGTCCGAACCAAGCTGGGCTGGTCGGGAGGCCCTCATGCTTGAGGAACTCAATATACGGAACTATGCCCTCATCGATGAGGTTTCTGTTCATTTTAAACCTGGCTTCAACGTTCTCTCTGGTGAAACCGGTACCGGTAAATCAATCCTGATCGATGCACTTTCACTGGCTCTGGGCGCCAAAGGCCGGGGGGAGAGCATACGGGAAGGTGCACTCGAGGCGGAAGTAACGGCAACCATCCGGGTTTCTTCAAGCCCTGAACTGTCCGATTGGATTGAAAAATACGGTATTGAGCCGGAAGACGGAGCTCTGCTGATACGCCGAACCTTAAAGCGGAACGGCCGGGGTTCGGCCAGTGTCCAGGCGGTTCCAGTTACTCGGGGTGCCCTGGCTGAGCTGTCGGATGCCCTGGTGGATATTCATGGACAGCACGAGCATCAGTCTCTTTTCAAAGTTGCCGTTCACAGGAAACTCCTGGATCGTTTCGCCGGTATTGATGAACGTGTACAGAACTTCACCGCACTTTTTTCAAGGCTTTCGGAAATGGGGAAACAGCTTGAGCAGCTCGACCGGGAGGATGCCCAAATGGCCCGGGAAGCTGAATTCCTGCGTTTTGCTGTGGATGAAATCGATTCTGCCGAGTTGAGTGATGGAGAAGAGGAAGTACTGGAAGAGCGGCAGAAGATTCTATCCGGGTATGAAGAGCTGGCCGGCAATCTTGAAAAAATACTTGATGTATCAGCTGAAGCTCGCAACGGTGCATTAAGCGGATTACGGAATGCCGGGGAGATTCTGAATAAGACGCTCGGTATCGATTCCTCACTTACGGAGATTGTTCAGCGTTTTGATAGTGCCTTTTTTGAGATTGAAGATATTATTGATGAAGTGAGAAAGAGACGTGACACGGCAGAATACGACCCGGCGGAACTTGAGAGTATTGATGAGCGGCTTGCCCGGATCAGTATGCTGGAGAAAAAATACGGTGCTCTCAGGATATCAGAAGTGAAAGCGTATGCCTCACAGGCCCGGATACGTCTGGAAGGATTTGATACCCGGGATGAACAACGCCGTGAATTATCCGCAGAGCGGGATGCCGTGCAGGCTGAAGTTGTTGCTGAAGCAGCTGCAATCAGCCGGATTCGTCGAGGGTCTTCCGTTCAGCTTCAGGAGAAAACTGAAAAGCATCTGCATGTTCTGGGGATGGCGGATGCCAGATTCAAGGTGGAGTTGGAAGGGAAACGAAGTAGTGAAGGACGGGCTGTGATAGGACCCTACGGATCTGATGTGGTTGAGTTTCTTTTATCGGCGAACAGGGGGGAATCACCTCAATCTTTGAAATCAGTTGCTTCTGGTGGTGAATTATCCCGGGTGATGCTGGCGATAAAAACATCTTTAAGCGAGTCAGATACCATACAGACAATGATTTTTGATGAAGTGGATACGGGTATCGGCGGAGAGGTGGCTCGTTCGGTGGGTGAACATCTTCATGGGTTGTCGTTATCCAAGCAAGTCTTTTGTATCACACATCTTGCGTCCATCGCCGTCTTCGCCGATAATCACCTGCAGGTTAACAAGAATTCTCTGGATGGAAGAACTGTTACCAGAGTTCAGAATGTTGACGGTGATTTGAGGGTTCGTGAGATAGCCCGGATGCTTGCAGGGGACGGTGATAATGCCGAATCCCTGGTTTATGCAGCCCGGTTACTTGAAGAAAGGGAGCACTGAGTGGCGAAGGTTAAAGAAGAAGCTAAAAAGAAATACTTCGAACGCATTGCTCCATATCGAAAAAAAATTACAGAACTGAAAGACAAAGAACACCGGATAGAGGCTGTTCTCAAAGGGCATAATGTCGGAGATCCATATAAACGGCTCTCTTTGGCAGAGGACAATCTGACTGCGGCTTCCTACCATCTGGTGATGAATTCCTTATCGGTTTCCCTGTTGGGAGTAAAAAACGAAGGCGCCTTGAATGACGCTAAAAAATCCTGCTCTCTTGCCATTATTCAGTTGGAGAAAGTATTTACAGATCTGATAGATGTTCCTTTTGGTGATTATGAAGATTATCTTAAAGCAACCCTTTCATTTAATGAGATGAAGCGTTACGACTTGATACGTAAGGCGGGTTTGGCTCTTTCCATGGTAAAAACAGGTTATGGTGAGAACTCAAAATGGAAGTGGCCGATGGTGGATCTGGATGCCCGCCTGGCTGCAATTGCCAAAAACTGCCTGGATTTAAAAACTCTGGTACAGGGCATGGATCCCCGGAATGAGGGCTACCGTGATCGTATTGAGTTCTTTAACCTCACACGTAAAATGCTTCAAAGTGCTGCAGACGATTACAGGTTGAAGTACGAGGTGGCAACCAAGCGTGCCGATGATTTCAGGAAGGCTATCAGCTTTCTGGGAGCCCTCAGGCGTCTCTCAATGATGCTGGGACGTCAGAATGAAGCGATAAATCTTAAAAGAAAAATAGAAATATGGAAGAAAAAAATGGATTCTGACCATAAAAGCCGTGAGGATGCTTCCCGAATCAGCCGTATCGGCGGTATGAGTAATAACTAGAGCCTGTCCCAAAAGTATGGATTTCTAACGGATAGAAAATTGATTAGTTTTACCCGCTAATGATCCCATGGCACCTGAAGCCATAATGGAGGCTTTTTTTGTTCATTATTGTCATTCATCTGTGTTTTTCAGCGCAAGGGATTTTATGAAGAGACTCCTATCCCCTTAAAAAGGTATTAACGAATTATTCCCTATGCAGATTGGGGATGAGATTCTTCGTTTTTCTTACGCTGCTCAGC
>QNBK01000224.1 GCA_003644105.1 Spirochaetota bacterium
ATAGGTATCTTCCTGGCAGGCGCAATTTCCTGTTTCTATTTTCGGCAGGTATGGCGATTAATCTATAGACAAGACTTTTTTGAATGGTGCAATATTTTATGCTCTTAATAAATATCGTATTTTTGGAAAATTTCCATTCAAAACTGCTTAATTATTATATTTATGATAGTCGGTATTGGAGCAGCTCAACGCTTCAGATAGGAAAGATTTTTAGGAAGAACAGTATTATTCCCGAACTTATCTTCCCCGTAACCGTTCTCCGCCAGGTAGCGGATGTCTTCCAGTACCCGCAAGTCGCCCTGGAAGCGAACTGTATCTCCACTGACGATATCTATTTTCCCCATGGCCAGGTACAGGGCGATACCCCGCTTGATGAATTCGGCAAGAGTTTCATTCTCGTATGGTGCGAGGTCTCCAAAAGAAAAATCATTGTCATAAATCATGATTTTCTGTTTTTCCAGAAGATCGAGAAATATCACTCGGAGAATTTTCTTCATCAGCGGAGCCTCGTATGTGGCTCCGGCGTCGTTGACGATGAGTTTATGTTCCATCACGTAACGGGCAACAGCATCCCTTTTACGGCGGTTGAGTTCCTCATTGGCCCGGAATAACTCCAGTGGCAAAGATGCGTCGTAGGATGCTTTTCCGAGTATCATGGTTACTTCACTACCGTAATGAATGGCTATTTTTGCAATCAGAGTGGATGGTCTCACGTGAAATCCCCGGTAGTTCGGAATGGGTACTTCTATTTCACCCTGAATGGCATAGGACTTGAGTATCCCCCGGCATAGGTCTCGGGCCGCACCGATATACCTGTCGGAATATGTAATGAAATATCCGAGGATTATCCCCAGAAGCTCTTTGTTGTTGATTGGTTCTTTTAGCTTTTTAGTCCAGTTTTTGAGGGTGTGCCGTTCGTAGTAATGGACAAGAGTTTCAACGGTATCCAGCAGATGAAAAATCACGGTTATCTGTCCGCGCATAACCGGAAGATTTCCGTCTTTTTCCGCGATATCAGAGCCGGATAGATACGTATCGTATGTTGATTGAAGTGTGTGGAATTTGTTGGCCAGATTGCGAAGCCGGGCTTCGCTGACGATATCAGGAATGCAGCTGTGATACTGATCGGGTTCTATTTCTTTATAAACCCCCAGCCAGCTGCTTTCTTCGGCTAGATTCAGCAGTTTTGTTGCAACAAATACAGCCGTTTCACTTGGATTCTGAACGGTTCTTTTTTTTCTGTTCTCCTTGAGTCTGCTGTCAATCACAAGATTGTGAAATCCGTAGGATTCAATGAGGTTCAGATTGTGATCCATTTTCATTTTCCGGGCAACTTTCATGAAGTTATCCGAAGCTGTGGAGAAGGCTTTCAGAAGTGTGTTCAGAGAATCTTCAGTTGCATTTTGAAAATCACCTTCAATATCCAGAAGGTTGTAACCACCTGCAGCCTGGGCGATATGAAAAAGATTGTAAATTACCCGGCTGAAGGCCTTGGCCACGGCTACAGCCATACGTACCGGGGCCCAGTATTCATTCCTGGGAGCACCGTATGAATCCAGCATTTCTTCACACTTGGAAGCTTCCAGAAGAAGGCGTCCAATCATCTGTCGGGGTATATTGTTTTGTGAGAGGTCTTTTAACGCTGATGAGAGTGATATGAAATCACACATTTCAGGTTGGATCAGCGGGCCAAGTTCTTCCTCTTTGATGATATGCATTGCCACAGCTCTTCCTTTGGTGATACTTATCTTGAGCAATAATTGCAAGAGATTATAGAAATATTTATGATAAATGTTACGGGAGAGGCCATGTCGAACTCTAAAAGCACTTTTTTTTCCATGTGGTATCCGGATCCATCACATATCTGCAATGAAGAATCTCACTGTCTGGTTTGCCGTCCGGGGGGGGACGTCCTGGCTTCCTCTCCTGATTTTCAAGGTTTTCCGGAGTTGACGGAGCCTTCTCAGTGGTTTCCCGACTGGCAGAGACTGCAGATCGGAACACTTGATGATAAACCGGTAATGCTGGTTTCCGCTCCGGTTGATGCTTCGGCACCACAGGGGTATGTATGGGTTAATATCAGACCGCTGCTCGGCGGGCTGAATTCCGGGAAGCTGGAGGCTTTATGCCGGGCTTCCATGCTCTCCAGCTGGGATTCGAATAACCGGTTCTGCGGCCGCTGCGGCACTTTGACGGTTCAGGACTTAAAAGAGTCTGCAAGAATCTGTCCCTCCTGCGGCTATCGTTCCTACCCCAGGGTATCACCGGCCATGATTGTACGTATTACCAATGGTTCAAAAATATTACTGGCTCACAACAGGCGTTTTCCACGGGGGGTGTACAGCTGTGTTGCAGGCTATGTTGAATCCGGTGAAACTCTGGAGCAGACCGTACTCCGGGAAATAAAGGAAGAGGTGGGTCTTGATGCCGCATCTCCCCGGTATCTTTCTTCCCAGTCATGGCCGTTTCCCCATTCTCTTATGCTTGGATTTGAAACAACCGCATCCGGAGAGCCGGAACCTGACGGAGATGAAATTACCGATGCCGGTTGGTACCCCGGGGATAATCTTCCCCATATACCCCGGCATGGAACCATTGCCCGCTGGCTTATCGATGACTGGCGGAAAAAACTCGGGCTGATAAAGGAATAGCACCTGACTCTTTATTCCCTCATTGAAGTGGGGTCGATATAATGTCGTTTCAACAGTTAATTGAACGGAGGCTCTGGGAATGAGCAAGTTGTGGTCCAAAGATTATGAACTGGATGCTCTGATGGAAGAATTCACAGTAGGTGAGGATTACATACTGGATAAACGCCTAATACCGTCAGATGTTCTTGGAAGTTTAGCCCATGCGGTTATGCTTAGAGATGTCGGACTCTTAAAACCTTCTGAAGAGAAATCTCTTCGGAAAGGACTTCTCTCAATTCTTGAGGAGCACGAGAAGGCTGAGTTTGTTATCAGCCGATCCGATGAGGATGGGCATACTGCGATTGAAAACCGGCTGGTCGATCTTGTTGGTGATGCCGGGAAGAGAATCCATCTGGGACGCAGCAGAAACGATCAGGTTCTGACGGTAACCAGGATCTGGATGCGGCAGTATCTGCTGAATCTGATTGATGCCGGTGCATCCCTGGTTTCCGACCTGTTGGAGTTTGCTGAAAAGAACAAAAATGTTCCCATGCCGGGGAGAACCCATATGCAGCCGGCTATGCCTTCCTCGGTGGGTCTGTGGTCCGGAGGCTTTGCAGAGCAGCTGCTTGATGATGTCAAGGGAGCAGCCTTCCTGTATTTCCGGTTCGACCAGTCTCCTCTGGGGTCTGCAGCCGGGTACGGAACCTCCCTGCCCCTGGATCGTGAAAAAACCGCAGAGCTCCTTGGTTTTTCGAAGGTGCAGGTGAATGTAGCATACTGCGGTCTCTCCCGGGGGAAGATTGAATCAACCCTTCTGGATGCCCTGGACCAGATTTCTCTGACACTGTCTAAAATGGCTCAAGATCTTATTCTCTTTTCACTGCCGGAGTTCGGCTGGTTTACCCTGCCTCAGGAGCTTTGTACCGGATCGAGTATCATGCCCCAGAAGCGTAACCCCGACGGGCTGGAATTGATGCGGGCCAGATCCGCATCGGTAGGAGCCTGGGCACAGCAGGTGAAAGCTGTTATCCGCTCCCTGCCTTCGGGATACAACCGGGACTTTCAGGAGACTAAAGGACCCATGATGAAGGCCGCAGATACGGTGATGCAGATGATAGGAGTAAGCAGTTTAACCATCAGGAAGCTCATCGTTAATCAGGAACGTCTCCTTGAGTCTTTCAACCCCGGTGTGTTTGCCACAGATGCCGCAATTGCTCTGGTGGCTGAAGGTGAAACTTTCCGGGATGCCTACCGGGAGGTGGGTACACATCCCGAACGATATTCGGGAAAGGATCCTTATTCGGCGATTAAGGACAGAACCAGTACGGGTACTGCCGGAAATCTACGTTTGGATCTTGCCATTGAGGAGCTGGAGAAGGTTGTTTCTGAAAATGAACATCGTCAGAAAAAAGTGAGTCTTGCTCTGGAAAAATTAGCCGGACGGAGGGTTGATATCATCTGAGGGGAACATCTCAATCGGTCAGTTCCTGAATTTGCTTTATCAGGTCTTTAAGTTTTACATTCTCCGACTGACTGTCGGCCAGCTCTGTTTCCAGTACGCTTCCCCTGGACCTTTCCATCTCCAGTTGTGCCAGGAGTTCTGCTTCTCTTTGTGCCTTCTCAGCGGCAATTTCGGCTTCTCTTTGAGCAAAGCGGCGTTCAATTTCCGCCTTGGAAGATGCCTCTGAATTCGATTGATTGGCAAAACTCCGGTTTAAATCCGAGAGTCGGCGTTCATAATCGGCCCTTAATCGGGTTAATTCCTGATTCTCAGGCTTCTTTTCAGCCATTGTCTCATCCACTCCTGAGGGTTCGAGATGGATTTCAATGTATTGATCTGAATTAGCATTCAGGGTGAATGAATAATCTCTGAATCCCCGGCGTCTGATACGTACTTCAACGATTGTGCCTTCGGGGAGCAGACTGCGGAAACTGCCGGATCCTGTTTTCAGACCGTCAATATAGATATCAGAGTCCGGAGGATCGGTAACAAGTTCCACCAGTACGGGTTTCGGAGCGTCCTCAAATCCGAAGGGCATTGCCGTCATGGGAGCTGCAGAGGCCAGCCGGACTTTATTTTCTTCGCTTATATCTTCAACCTGAGCGGCCTCACCGTCCTTCTGAACAAAAAGCTGTTTTTCCGGTCCGACAAAAACTTCTCCGTGGATAACATTTCCGGAAACCCTTACCTTACCTTCTCCAACGATCAACAGGCTGCCATCATCGGTTTTTTCAATAATAAACTCAGTACCCCTCACCTCGTATTCGGTACCGTCAACTTCGATAATGATACTTTCCGAGTCATCAAGTTTCTCAACTTTGTAGGATAGGGATCCGGTGAGAATCTCTGTTCTCATGTCGAGTTTTGAATCGGCACCGGTTAGCTTCATAAACCGGACCAGGGTATCGCTGCCCAGCAGTGCGCTTCCTTTGTCGGCCAGCTGCACCTGAGCGACGGCGCCGTCGGTAACTTTGACAATATCACCGGGCTGCAGCTCTTCTCCGGGGGATGCCGGAAGGGTTTCTTCTCCCC
>QNBK01000225.1 GCA_003644105.1 Spirochaetota bacterium
GCCGTCAGAGCCACGTACTCGGGAATATCACCGATGCGGTTCAAACCGGGAATGTAGTTGGAAAAGGAATGATTAATCGCCGTTCCATCCATAGCCGCCTGACTGGGCATGCAGCAGTTACCCACCATGCATTTCAGGCGATTATCCCAGGGACCGGTAAGCCAGGTGAAGGTGGAACCCAGAGAATGACCGTAACAGCCGATACGGGAAGCATCAACATCAGACCGGGAACACAGAGAATCCAAAGCTCGGCGATTGTCCAGAATGTTCTTCCATGCCAGCGATTTACCTGCGGCAATGTAGTGCATCGCCATATGCCTTTCATAAGATGGACCGTCGAGACTCTCATGCCGACGGCCCTCAAAACCCAGGGCATCCGGGCATAAAACAATATACCCCTCCCGGACCAGCAGGGGGCCGGTATGGTGCATAGGATTACCGGCGAACCCGGCACTCTCACTTTTTCCCAGATGGTATTCATCGTTATGCTGATGCCAGATGGCTATCCCAGGAAACCTGGAGCCGGAAGCCATCGAAGAAGATTTCGGAGTCAGCAGCCAGGCCTCGGTTCTTTCACCAGGCTCCAGCTGATAGCTTATCCTCTCTGCCAGATAGTCACCCCGGTCCAGAGTTTCAAGACTCTCAGTTTCCAAAGCCGGCGGTTCGGGCCATGGACCGCCCAGTAATCCCTGTACATCTGTTATATTCATACTATCGTCCTGCAATTGCAAAAATCAGAACGGCTGAAATCATTACAGCCATACTTCCATACAGAAAATCCCGTCTGAAAAACCACCTGATACCAAGAGCCGCCAATGTTGGTAGAGCCGTACTGGCCAGAATCGCCAGGGCAGCCATACTGAGAAAGTAACCATTGGTAATAGTTCTAAACCAGCCGGGAGAAAAGGCAAGTCCCGTTTCGGCAAGGTATTCCTTTGAAGACCCGCTCCACAGTTCCGCCGAATCCGATGGGGAAACCGTGGAGGGAATCAAACCGGTAACATAAATAGTAAAGACAAGCAGAGACAGAACCAGCCCACCGAACCCCATCCAGCGAAACCACTTTATTGCCAGTTTATCATCATCTTCCATCATATCACCCCCAGGCCGGCCAGCAGAGAACGAAGCCCTGCCAGTATCAAAAACCCTATAACAACCCAGCGTATTGCCGTCGGTCTGCTCCGGGTAAGCATCTTTGCACCGATACGGGTTCCCAGCATCATACCGGCAACAGAGGGAACGGCAATAACCGGAATTACAGCCCCCTGATTCAAATAAACCCAGGATGCCGCCGATCCGTTAATGGCAATAATGAGTATACTGGTGGCAACAGAAACTTTCAGAGGTGCCCCGAGCAGCAGATTCAAAGCCGGAACATTGGCCCAACCGGCTCCCAGGCCGAACATCCCAGCCATAAACCCGATAACAAAAAACAGAAAAAAGCCGGGAATCAGCCGATGAATCTTCCAGTGAACCGTATCCCCTGTAGCTCCATCGAGATAGGTTCCGGAAATACCCAGCCGAAAAGACAGGGGGCTGGCCGCAGCTACAACAGGGTATTCCGCCCGTTTGGCCAGCAGCATCAGAGCAACAATAAAAAGAATCACCGCACCCAGGGAAATCTCCACAATATGAGAAGGCAGAGCCAAACCGACATGGGCTCCAATCAGGGAACCGATAGAACCGGCTAACGCCATGGGAAGGGCCAGGCGCAGGGAAGCCATTCCGCTCCCGAGCAGCCGGGGCGCCGCTGAAATAGCACCGGCAAGAGCCACCAGCAGCCCCGACCCCCGGACAAAATCAAGATGGAAGGGAAATACCGCACTCACTATGGGAACGTAGAGAATCCCTCCGCCGACACCGGCAACAATGGCGGTAATCCCCAGAACGAAACAGAAGACAAAAAGCAGCAGCGACCATCCCCACCAGGGCATACCCTCCGGGAGAACAGAGTTCTCAGATATCCCTTCAGCAAATACTCCGACGCTGAACAGTAACAGCAAGAGGATTCCAAGGAAGATGGTTTTTTGCATAAAGACTCCCGGATTATACCGCAGTATTATCCCAAGCCTTCTTCAATGGGGCAAGTAAGGCCTGAAAAGTCCTTCATCCGGCTCCCTACCTGTTTTTTATGCTATCACCATAAAATACTTTTGTATCTTCAATCATCCGATGCTCCATTTTCCTCACCCGTTTGGACATATCATTCATCCTGAACTCTATGGAATTGAGTATCCAGAACTGAAAATGATTCACCTTCTGCTGAGAGTGAATCATAAAAACAATTTTTATGGAAACCATAAGTACACCAAGTTCCAGGGACATCAGCCGGGGCAGATAATCCGTTGTAAGTTCCACCACGAACAACCCGAGAATCAATACAAGAAATCCGACGTTAATCCAATTATCCTTTTTTGAAAAACTTCGTCCGCCGATGCGGCCGAGAACTTCCTTCAGCTGTTCCCGTTCTCTTTCAAACTCTTCCAGTTCTCCAAGTATTACTTCCCGGCTCTCCGTTCTATGCGGTTTCTTATCAATGCTCATACCATGATTATAGTCGAAAAATCAGGCTCTCACCGTTTACCCGTCAGCAGATTTTGAAATATATTGTGATAACAGTAGAACTCACCGGAGAACACAATGAATGTAACAACCGTCATCGATGGAATATACCGATTATCAGCCAACATGGAAGAAATCCTGTTTGAAGGCCTCTGGCCCGTTCCCAACGGGGTAGCCATGAACTCCTACATCGTCAAGGGAGAGAAAACCGCCATAGTTGACGGTGTCTGCGGCTGGGACGGTGTGCCGGAAACCCTATTTGCACAGTTGGAGAAAATCAATGTCGATCCGGAGTCCATCGATTATGTCATAGTAAACCATATGGAGCCCGATCACTCAGGATGGATAGAAGATTTCAGAAAAATCCGCCCTGATTTCACCATTGTAACCAGTAAAAAGGCCGTCCCTCTCATGGAAGCCTATTTTGATATTACCGATGATATCATGGTGGTGGGAGATGGAGACACTCTGGATCTGGGGGATGGACGGGTATTGGCCTTTGCCGAGATTCCCAACGTCCACTGGCCGGAAACCATTGCCACCTTCGACACCAAATCCGGCACATTGATGCCCTGTGATGCTTTCGGATCTTTCGGGTCCATCGGGGAGGCCATGTACGATGATGAACTCACCCCGGAACAAATCGATTTCTACGAACAGGAAGCCATCCGCTACTATTCCAATATCGTGGCGGCATTTTCTGTCCCCACAGCAAAGGCCATCTCAAAGGCCTCAACCCTCCCCATCAAAATTATCGCCCCGGGACACGGAATTGTCTGGCGCAAAGATCCGATGAAAATCGTTAACGACTACATCCGGTATGCATCCTACCAGAAAGGCCCCTGCGAAAATGAAGTTACCGTTATCTGGGGATCCATGTACGGGATGACCGAGCAGGGAGTAAGGCCTGCCATCGACGCCCTGGAATCCGAGGGCATTATCGTCCATGAACACAGGGTTCCTGAGGATTCCTGGGGAGATATCCTTACATCAGCATGGAGTTCCACCGGTCTGGTTCTGGGAATGCCTACCTACGAATACAAGATGTTCCCCCCCATGCTCAATATTCTGGAAGAGCTGGCCAGAAAGAGATTCCTCAATCGGAAAGTTTTCCGCTTCGGTTCCTACAGCTGGTCCGGGGGAGCTCAGAAAGATCTTGATGAAATGGTTGCCAGGTTGAAACCCGGCTGGGAGTTTCTTGAACCTGTGGAATTCAAAGGGAAACCAAGTCAGGAAGAACTCGACACTATCGCCGCCCGGTGCAAAGAACTGGCTGTTCAAATTAAGGAAGCTGTTGCTTCCAAAGGTAAATAACCCCGCCACCATGCCGTACACAGTAATCACCCACTCAGGAAAAGCTCACATCGATGAAGTGTTGGCCATCGCCGCCCTTGCCGTTCACCGCGGGGAATTCCCTTCAGAAATCCAGCGGATGAACTCAAACGAAGCGGCAGAATTTGTGGCAGCGGGAAATGTTCCTCCGAATTGCTGGGTAATCGACTGCGGCCTGAAATACAATCCCGATCACCGTCTTTTCGACCATCACCAGGATAGGGAACTGCCCAGTGCAGCCCTGATGATATTCGATCACCTGTTTCCCGAATTGAAAGGAACCGATCTTCACGGGTATTTCAAACTGGTGTCCAAAGTGGATACACAGGGAGCCCGGAGCCTGGCGGATTCTGTCATTGTCGGAGAAAGCCGGGATTACTGGAGTTTTTCCCAGCAGCTCCTGGTCCGTATCTTTGAAGAGGATCCCCTGTCCATCATCAACCTTGTCTCCCGGGGTTTATCTGAAAAAATAGTTTTCGAAGGGGCAAAGAAAGCCGCATCAGAATGGGCTGAATTCCCCGGACGGCTGGTAGAAGAAGAAATCGAAGGAATAAAAGCTCTGGCATACACCGAGCATCCCCCCATCGAAATTTTCGACGGCCTTCATGGAATAGACAGAAACATCATCGAAGAATGCGGTGCTGCTGTCGTGTACGGGTACGATAAGAACGATGCCTCAATCAGAACTCTTTATAGAACAGATATCGGCCATGAACTGCTGGACTTCACCAGGTCTGAAGCTGAACATACCGTTTTCAGCCACCAGGGCGGCTTTCTACTGAGATTCCGCCCGACTGACAGAAACGAGTGGCGGAAAATTGTCAGCGAATCAATCCTCTGACTCCACGGATCGTTTTACCAATTTCCACCCAGATGGTAAAAGACCCCGCATCCTCCCGGAACAGATCTGCCACAACTTTGGCTGAGACACCAAAAATATTGAAATCAAGCCCCAGCAGATGAGTATCGTGATACCCGAGGCTCCCCCGGGTTTCTTCTGGTGCCAGGAGGCCGATTTTCAGAGATGATGAGAAATACCCTCCACCACCAAGATAAGCATAAAAAGGTGTAATACTGACATTCGGGGCAAGAACAATCTGTGATTTCACCCCTGCAGAGAAACCGAAAAAATGAGCATCAAGACTGTAACTCCCCAACGCATTATCATCACTATCCATCCCGAAAGAATAAAGGCCGCCGGCAAATAAAATCAGATTACTCGAATCCGGCCTCCCGGCAATCCGGCTTCCAAGGGAAAAGCCCGTCCC
>QNBK01000226.1 GCA_003644105.1 Spirochaetota bacterium
ATGGCCACTGAAAATGGTGCAAAACTGCTTGGGTTTGAAAAAATCGGCCGGGTTGAACCCGGATGGGCCGCCGATCTGGCCCTCTTTGATGTGAAAGATATTCCCTACGTCGGCTCGTTAAGCGATCCTGCGGCGGCCCTGATTTTTTCAGGATACGATCATAAAACCGCCTATACCGTCGTGAACGGACGTGTTGTTGTTGATAAAGGACAGCTGGTGGGAATTGAAGAAGATGAACTGGTTGCCAGGGCCTCTGAAGCTGTTGACAGCCTTTACAGGAGAGCCGGATTATGATTGAAAAGTACTATCGTCCAAGTGATCTGCGGCAAGCTGCAGTGTTGAAATCGGAGAATCCGAATGCGGTCTATCTGGCAGGCGGAACCCAGGTGAACCGGGCTCCTGCGGAACGCAGAATTCCTGAAGAAGTAATTGATATCAGGGATATAGTTTCTGCAGGTATTAAAAAAGAAGGCACCGATGTGGTTATCGGTGCCCTGACAACCCTTCAGGATCTGGCTGACAGCAGTATAATCCCTGCCGCATTGAAAGAAGCTGCCGGCTTTATCCCCACCCGGAGTATCCGGAATCAGGCGAGTATCGGGGGGAATATCGGTGCCGGACGACCGGATTCTTTCTTAATCCCCGTGCTCATCGCCCTGGCGGCGGAGGCCCGGACTGCCGAAGGGAACATCCCGGTTGAAGACTATATTCGGGATGGTCATAAGGAACTTATTCTTGATGTTCATGTCCCTCTTCCTGTGGGGGCCTGCATTGTTGTTAAAGAATCCCGATCCCATGTGGCTCTGCCGGTGGTAAGTGCTGCGGTGTCTCTTACCGTAGACGAAGGTTTGCCGAATTACGGTCTTTCAGGTGCCTGTGTGGCCGTGGGATGTGTGGCCGCTAAAACCATCCGCCTTACCGAGGTGGAACAGGCCATAGTCTCAGGAAATCTGAAAACCGGGAAAGATGTTGAAGCGGCTGTTTCCGATGCCATTAATCCGAAGGCCGACATACTGGGAAGTGTTGAGTATAAAACTCATATCAACTCTGTGGTTATTGCCGATGCCGTTATACGTTGTCTGGAGGCCCTTGCATGATTATTACTTTTACTCTGGATGGAAATTCAAGAACCATTGATGTCAAACCGGGACTGAACGCCGTTAAACTGCTTAAAAATCTTAACATCGACTCTGTGAGAAACAGTGACGACGGGCATGGTTTTGCCGGGTCGGATACCATACTTCTGGATGGCAGAATTATCGGTGCCAATCTGCTTATAGCCGCCCAGCTTGACGGCCGGGACGTTAAAACTGTCAATTCACTCAGAAAGGGCCGTAAACTGTCCGTTGTTCAGCAGGCTCTTATTGATGCCGGCTGTGTGCAGTCAGGTTACAATACCCCTGCGGCAGCTCTGATGATTGTCGATCTGATTGAGCGCATTCCCGCACCTTCCCGTGCGGATGTTCAGGATGCACTTTCCGGACTTTTCAACCGGGCCACAGGTTACGAGCAGTTCTTCGAAGCTGTACGAATCGCTGTAGCCAAAACGCATGATACCGAATACGCCATGCCTCAGGTACCGGAATTCGGAGGAAATGCCCGTTATATCGGGAAGCGTGTTACCAAAGTGGATGCTCTCCGGCTTGTGGCCGGAGAGAAAGCATTTGTTGAGGACCGTGTCGAAAGCGGGGCCTGTATCATGAAGGTTCTTCGCAGTCCCCATGCTCATGCGAACATCAAGCGTATCGATACAGCGGCTGCCGAAGCTCTGGACGGCGTTGTGGCGGTATTCACCCATGCCAACGTCCCCCGGAAGCCCTACAGCCAGGCCGGGCAGGGTTTCCCCGAACCCTCACCCTACGATCGTGTCCTGATAGATAACAAGGTTCGCCACCACGGCGACCGGGTTGCCGCAGTTGTGGCTGAGGATGAGGAAACCGCCATCGCCGCTCTGGATCTGATTGAAGTGGATTATGAAGTACTGCCCCATATTATGGATTGGGATGAAGCAAAAGCCGAAGGTGCACCGTTGATTCATGACGGTCCCATCGAGTACGTCGCAGGAGCTCCGGATAATCTTGATGAGCTGAATGCCGGGGTTAACCCGGAAGAATCTTCGGTGATTTATCAGTTTCCCATCGGAGGAAATCCCCGCAAGAACATCGCTTCCTATGTGGAAGGGGGTATCGGGGATGTGGAAAAAGGGTTTGGAGAGGCCGATGTTATCATTGATAAATCATACGAAACCACCCAGATCCAGTGTACACCCCTGGAAATGCATACCACCTATGTGAAGCCCGAAGGCGACCGTATCGTTATTCATGCCTCAACTCAGGTGCCCTACCATCTGCGGCGCATCGTTGCAGGTCAGCTTGGAATCCCGGAAAATAAAGTGAGGGTAATAAAAGAACGAGTCGGGGGCGGTTACGGTTCCAAACAGGATGTCCTCCTGGATGAACTGGCCGCCTGGGCCGCCTGGACCACCGCCCGTCCGGTATTCCATCAGTATACCAGGGAAGAGGAGTTCATTTCCTGCAGTACCCGTAAACCCATGAGAATACGGGTGAAGCTCGGGGCGAAAAAAGACGGGAAACTCACCGCCATGCAGATGAATGTGGAATCCAACCAGGGGGCCTATGGTGCCCACACCCTTACCGTTCCCATGAACGGAGTGTCCAAGAGCCTGCCCCTGTTTCTCTGTGATAACGTCTGGTTCGATGTAACGTCTTACTATTCAAATATTCCTGCTACAGGGGCATATCAGGGTTATGGTGCCCCCAAGGGGAATTATGCCCTGCAGATGGCAGTGAAGGAACTTGCGGTTGAGCTGGGAATTGACCACTACGATCTGGTGGAAAAAAATCGGGTGAGAAAAGGGGTGATGCTGGAAATCCTCCGCTGTCTCGGTGAAGGCCGGGAAGGTACTCCTGCCCCGGTGGACAGCTGCGGTCTGGATGAAGCCCTGGAGAAGGGGGCCAGACTCATCGAATGGGGCAAGAAGGAAGAATCAGGCGATCCGGATATAAAAATTGGAAAGGGGATGTGTACGCTGCAGCAGGGCTCGGGACTTCCGGGTCTGGACCAGGGTAACTGTACTGTGAAGATGCTGGGTGACGGCACCTTTGTTGTCCAGTCCGGCGGGGCCGACCTTGGTACCGGCCTGGATACCGTGTCGGCCAAAATGGTGGCCGAAATTCTGAAAGCCGATATCGCAAACGTTACCGTTCAGTCCGGCGATACCGATGCGGCACCCTTTGATACCGGGGCCTACGCCTCAAGCGGTACGTATTTTTCCGGAGGTGCATCACGTAATGCCGCCGTGAAAATCAGAGAGAAAATTCTTATCGAAGCCGCCGCTGTTCTGGAAACAACCCCTGAGAAATTGGACATTGAGTTCCCGGGTGTAATAGTAGGCGGCAGGGAAAACCTCGACTTTGCCAAACTGGCCTGGCATACCCAGGGCGGAGAGGGCAGCGGCCAGATCGTGGCTACCGCCAGTTTTACAACGGATGAATTTTCCTTTCCTTACGGTGCTCATTTCTGCCAGGTGGCGGTGAATACCCGAACCGGAAAGGTGAAGGTGCAGAAGTACTACGCCCTTCAGGACTGCGGTACACCTATCAATCCTGAGTACGCCAAGGGTCAGGTGTTCGGCGCTGTGCTTAAATCTATCGGGCATGCCATGTATGAGGAAATGCTCTTCGATGAGAAGGGCCGCTGTGTGAACACGGATCTGCAGAGTTACGGCGTTCCGATGATAGGCGACATTCCCGATGATTTCAGGGTGGAACTTGTGGAAACCGATGATCCCCATGGACCCTTCGGGGCAAAATCAATTTCGGAAATATCAGTAAACGGTGCGGCGCCGGTTCTGGCTAATGCTATTCACGATGCCTGTGGTATCTGGATGCGCAAGTGGCCCTTCAGCCCGGAGAATGTGCTTCGGGAGCTGGGAGAGATTTGATGCCCACGATTTCGATGTTTTTCGGGATAATAATACGGATATATCTTGGCAAATCGGAGCATAATCCGCCTCATTTTCATGCGTATTATCAGGACGCGAAGGGTGTATTTGACATTGTTTCCTGTGGAGTAAAAGAAGGAGATTTACCACGGCGTCAGATTCGTCTGATTGGGAACTTGCCCGGAATGGTGAAGTCCCTTTTAAAATTGATCCATTGAGGTGATTCTGAAATGTATAAAAGTGTAATAAGTGTCAGTCCATTGGAAGAATACCGACTTGAACTTACTTTTGATAATCAGGAAATTCGGTTATTTGATGTGAAGCCATATCTCGATACCGGTGTTTTTTCTCAGCTCAGAGATCTTTCAATATTTAAATCGGTAAGAATCAGTTTTGATTCAATTGAATGGATTAACGGTATCGATCTTGATCCTGAAGAATTGTATCTGAAAAGCATTCCAAAAAAGTAAGAATAGTAAATTATAAAAAATGGAGAATAAAAAAATGAGCAAAGATGTAAACGCATTAATCAAAGAACTGGCCTCCCTGAACACAAAAGGGATGCACATGAACGACTTCCTCTTAACCTGGGACAAGTCCGATGACGAGATTCAGGCCACCTTCAAAGTGGCCCAGATCCTCAGAGAGCTCCGGGAGAAGAATATCTCCACAAAACTCTTCGATTCCGGCCTGGCCATCAGTCTGTTCCGGGACAATTCCACCAGAACCAGGTTCAGCTATGCCTCGGCAGCCAACATGCTGGGTCTGGAAGTACAGGATCTCGACGAAGGTAAAAGCCAGGTGGCCCACGGCGAAACCGTCCGGGAAACCGCCAACATGATTTCCTTCATGGCGGATGTAATCGGCATCCGGGATGACATGTACATCGGTAAGGGTAACACCTATATGAGGGAAGTTGCTCAGGCGGTACAGGAAGGTTTTAACGACGGCATCCTGGAACAGCGTCCCACTCTGGTGAGTCTCCAATGCGACATCGATCATCCCACCCAGTCCATGGCCGACGGTCTCCACCTTATCGAGCACTTCGGTGGAATTGAAAACCTGAAAGGCAAGAAGATTGCCATGAGCTGGGCCTACTCCCCATCCTACGGCAAACCTCTCTCAGTACCCCAGGGAATCATCGGTCTGATGACCCGCTTCGGTATGGACGTGACTCTGGC
>QNBK01000227.1 GCA_003644105.1 Spirochaetota bacterium
CCCTTGGAAACACCGTTGAGGAATTCATTCAGGACATTGGCCATGGCATTCAGCACAAAACGCTTACGTTTGATACTGGTGATATCAACATCAAGAATGATACCGGGCTGAATGTGATAAGGATTGATCTGATAATCAAAAGCTTCGAACTCTTTCTCAAGGAAATCAATCCGCTTATCCAGTTCTACACGTATTTTGGGATTCTCATAGCCAAAGGTCAATTTAACCTTGTCACGGCCAGCTCTGAGCATCTTTTTAAGAAGATCTTTCTCATAAAGGTATGTTTGATTCAGCCTCTCAACATCCGTATCCTCGGCTTTGAGTTCAAGAATCTCATTCCAGAGTTTTTCCTGTTCTTCATAGATAGGATCACCGGATTTCTCCTTGATCTTCTTAATCTTTCCACTCATTTTATTATTGAGATCATCGAAGTCGTTGATGGTTCCCCACCCCTTCTTGTTATCCCCATAAACAGCTAAAGCTACATCATAAACTCTGGTAATTTCTCTGGCATACTCCACCATCTGGGCGTCATAAGCACCCCGCAGATTCTCAAGCTGACCATTATCATAAAACTTCAGTTTCATCTGATAACGTTCATCAGGAAGACGGGAAGGATCCATATCCTCATACTCGCGGACAATAAGTTCACGGGCATTCTTCAGATTCTCAATGTACTGATACCCCATCTTGGAGGTATCAAGAATCGAAGTGAGATTGTTTACCGCAGTATTGAATCCCCGGTTTCGAATATTCTCGATATCAATGATTCGTTTAATGTTTTCACGGATATTCTGGGGATCAAACTCTTCAGGATCAATCTCAGCCCGAAGACCTTCAATCTTCTCAACCAGATTCTTGGCCATGAAGGTATAACGTCTTGAATCTTCCGAATCCTTGTCATCATCGGTGAACTCAGGAACCCGCTTGATCCGTTCGAACATCAGTTCAGTGTCGGAGAGTTCTTCATTCCCTTCATCAACCAGCTGATCCTGATAGGCCTCAATTTCACGGTCGATCATATCGGTGATAGTCTTGGAAATCTGATCTTTGATAATGTTCTCAACTGTGTTCTGATACTGAAAGATCGGGCTGATCAGCTCGGAATCCAGGATGTTGATAGAAAGCTTTACATCTGTAACCGTCTTGGGTTTGAACTGATTATCTTTGAAAGAACACTTAATAACAGAATAAGCATTCTCACCGCGGATGAATGCACCGACATCGGTCTTCTGTCTGAGCAGTGAATTGGTCTCATTTTCAAGGTCGTTAACACCGCGCTGGATATGCCCCTGAAGATGTCCATACATGTTGACGATTGATTTTTCAATCTCACCTGTATTGAACTTGTCGGCACCACCTACCTGGTCGAGGAGTTCGGCCATTTCTTTCGGTGTATAACGCGCCAGGTTCTTCGTCTCTTCCTTGTCGACAAACTGGCGAACTTTCTTCACCATCTCATCTTCAGTCGTGACGATGTATCGGTTGAACATGTTCTGATAGTTCTGATTGAAGTAATTAAAAACTTTTTCCTTCAACCCGCCCATGACATCAAGTTCATTCAAAACTTCCTGGGGAAGCTTTGTCCTTACGACGTTCAGAACCTTGTCAGATTCCTCGTTGATTAACTGATCATACTCGCTCTTCTGATCGCGTCCCTCTTGTGCGAGAGAATTACGCGAACCGACAGCCGATGGCTTTGTCGGATGAAATACATTTGGACTTTTAGGAAGATCGCCAGCCATTTGGTTCTCCTTGTACAGGGTTTTTATCTAGACGGCCGATTATTCAGCCGTAATGACGTATCATTATCAGGAATTATATCCCGGCTCGGGCATTTGTCAAAAGACAATCTCTAAAAAAAACTCCCTTTTCTTAATGAAAAGGGAAGCTTTTCTATAAATCGCGGGAAGATAGGGCATTCCCGGCCATAATTCTCAATGCAGCCGCCCGGGCGACATCGGCAATTTTCCGCAGATTATCAGCCGCATCCTTCTTTTTTGAAGCATCAGACAACTCATTATCGAGAATTGAGACCGAATTATCGTATAGTTTCATATTGATTTCCGCATCAACACGAACTTCCCTTGCGGCGAGAAACCAGATAGTGTCTCCCCTTTTTATCGTGTAATCACCGGTGCCCGGCATGTGAAGTGTACGCCCGGGATATATCCAGTTGGGATCCTTTCCGGTAAAAACCCTGTAATCCAGATCCTTGTATCCGTTGAGTACTGCAATTTCATTGGCTGCCAGGTGTATATCAACTTCTGTTATGGTGACTCTTCCGTCTACATCCAGATATGCCTTTACTTCATCAAGACTTTTCGGCGCCACATCGGAGTCTACGGCAACGCCTTGATTTCCGGTTTCACCCGGTGTTACGGCATCCTGATTTCCCGCTCCATCTGTCTCGGTATTTCCCGCAGTGTTTTTGCCTGTTTCATTTCCGCCTGTTACAGCAACCCCGGTTTTACTACTTCCCGATTCGCTGTTGACAGCCGCAGAAGTATCACTATTAACGGAACCATTACTCTCAACACCGGTATTCCCGGATTGATTTTCCGTGTCAGCAGCCACAGCCCTATCCGATTTGGAAGAGAGAACACTGCCCCAGGGTGCATTCCCGGAAAGATCCCAAAACAGAGCACCACCGAAAAACAGCAGCAGCAGCAGAAGAATCCATGGCCATATCCGACGGCGGCTGCCGGATTTTCCCGCTGCTGAGTTTTTATCAGTACGGGATTCACCCGGAGAGACCGATCCAGCTGAAATCTCCGGTGTACGAAGTTTTCTCTGCTCAGTCGATTCTGTTTTTTTCTGATCCTTCTCTTCAGCCTTTTCTGTGTTCTTTTCCGGTTGGGAAAGTATGGCCAGCTGTTCATCGGTAAGAGGCCCCTGCCCCCCCTGTCCCAGACTGATGATAAGCCGAAGAAGGCGTTCACGGTCTTCCTTCCAGGGAGACTCATCCAGGTTGGTGATATCGATGATGTTCTGATTTGTGTCCCGGGCGGAAACAATATCTGCAGGAACAAAGCCCCGCTTGGATGCCCGCCACAAAAGGCATGGCTCCTCACCAAGAAATAAATCACCCCAGAATGGAAGAACCGGATCGGGAGATGACATTTTTTCCATCAGAGCATCAAGAGCAGAGGACATCTGATCGACGCTTTTATAGAGGCCATGCTCAGCACCGATCCGCTTTATCAGTATTCCCAGAATGGCGGCAACATTGGAAAAGATAAACCAGGAAGGACCACCCTGATTCGGCCTGCAGTGACGCAGGGCGTCTCTGCCATTTCCCCCGATTTGTTTCAAGAGCGGACTCACAGAGGTTTTTTTAGCGCTGATATCATCCCGAAGCATTTTCATGTATCGCTCGAGGGCCGTAACAGCCTGAACTTCACTGTCTGAAAGATGATCTTTGATATTGGTAAAGGTATAAGCCACATATTTATCCATCATCTGATTTTCAGGTGCCTCATGCCCGATAAAATCAATGGGAAATCCCGCCGGGGGAACAAAAACAGCCTGTACGGATTCAGAATTGAAACTGATGCGTCCATTTACAAAATCAATAGAGATGCCGTTCTCCAATTCAGATCCGAAAGCCATTTCAGGAAGCCCTGCCCGGTGGAGCCGCCACTTATCATCTTTTCGGCTGACAATGGAATCCCTGAATGTAGCCTTCCGTTTCCCCGATACGTCGGTAACATCCAGAGTTGCCGGAGAATCTCCCCTTTCAGGAAAGAGCAGCTTCAATTTTCTCAGCAGCTCCGGCTGAGATGAAATTACACGAAGCTGTTTTTTCCTCTGACGCACCCTCTTAACAAAGCCGATAAAAACTGCAGCATCCCTGGAATCCATTTGATCGGATGAAAGGTTATATGCCGATGCAGTGATAAAATCAGGATCTACCCCATCCCCCATCAGCCTGGCTACAAATCCCGGATGAGCGGCAAAGGAAAGCAGCTCACCGGCTTCATACCAGAATACGTTTCCATCGGCTAAAACTACACCCTGTCCGGAAAAATCCTGGCGGATATACCTCAGTGGATTTCTGAGAAACTCACTCTTGGCCTCTTCGAAGAGACGGACAAAATGCCGGTCTTCCTTTTCTCTTTTGTCAAGATCGAAAATTACCCGCTCATCGTAACGGAGATGGATGTTACCGCTGGAGTAAAACCAGACCATGTGCCGACGTTCACCGTCTTTTACTTTCCGATAGTCGGTGACATCATCAGTGGATAAATCAAAACTTTTAAAGAATCTTCGAATTGTAGCAACAACTCCTGTATCACCCAGATAGCGTCCCTGAAACTTCGGTGCAAGAAGAATCTCAACGAGGGGATTACCCACATGATCGTCGGTAACAACAGTGGTTGAAAGAACCTCATGAACTTCATCCGGAATATCCCGGGCATTTCCTATTCTCAGAAACGGACGGAAATCGTCCCTTTCCTTTCCAAGATAAACGACGTAACACTCACGGCCTATACGGAAAATACGGGATTCAGGAACAATGGAATCTGACATGAAGAACTATCCTTGTCTCGAAAGTATTGATACGCGAATACTGTATCATTATATCCTCCTTAACTGACAGCGGGCAAGAAAATTAACCCGGGAGAACAAAGGGCTGGAGAGGCCAAAGCGGTGGATTCTCAATTTCACCCCGTGCATCCCTATCCGCCATCCTTATAAGGTAACCGGTAAGGTTTTTCAGCCAGTCCAGTAAACCGAGGGTTTTCTCCGTCAGAGCCTGAGCATCAAGGGACAACCCTTCCACCTCGGGGGAGGACAGAGAACGGCTGAACAGTTCAGGAAGATCCGCGCCGGTAATTCTTCCTTCAACTCCATCAGCCCAGAGGTCCCAGAATCCGTGAAGTGCCGGGTTCTGTTCATCCAGCAGGGCCGAGCCGAGAAACCCCGGTGTACCGAGAATATAATCAATACGAACCGGCCCTTCAATCTCCATACCAAGCAACACAGAAACACAGGCCGCCATACCCTCCAACATCACATGACTTCCTGCCAGAGTCGTAATCAAAGCTGCTGTGGAAGGAGGAAGGGCGTACCAGTCTTCCACTTCGGGAAAATGAGGCTGATAATCCGCACCGTCAGGAACATCAGTCTC
>QNBK01000228.1 GCA_003644105.1 Spirochaetota bacterium
CAATCATCCGTTTACCCTATGCTAATTCCGCTAATTGTCAATACAATAACCCATCATGAATTTTCTCTCCCTCACCGATGTATCCCTCACCCTGGGCGATACCCCTTTATTCACCAACGTTACCCTCGGCATCGAGTCGGGAGAGCATATCGGCTTTATCGGTCCCAACGGTGCCGGTAAATCCACGTTTCTCTCGGTACTCACCGGAAAGCGCCTGCCGGATACCGGGAATCAGTACCGGCGTAACGATCTTAAAATTGCCTATCTGCCTCAGATCCCCGAAGTGCCCCCGGGGGCAACTGTGGCCGATCTGGTGTTCCGCAGCGACGATCCCAGGGCCGCACTTGTCAGACAGTACGAATCCCTTCTGGACCATTACAGTGAAGAGATGCATGAAGAACTCACCGAACTCCAGGCCCGTATGGATGAGGAGAATGCCTGGAATATAGAAAATACCTACCATTCTTTTCTTACTGAGCTTGGTTTGCATGACCTCTCCCGCCAGGCGGATACATTGTCCGGCGGTGAACTGAGAAAAGCAGACATGGCGAGGGTACTGGCCTCTGGAGCCGATCTTCTACTCCTGGACGAACCCACCAACCATCTGGACCTGGAAACCGTCGAGTGGCTGGAAGCCTGGCTGAAAACCGGAAAACGCAGCTACATACTGGTAACCCACGACCGCAGTTTTCTCGACCGATCATGTAATATTATCCTCGAACTTGAAAATCGCACCTTGCGTAAATACCCGGGAAACTGGTCTACCTACCTGGCCGCTAAAACCAAACGTCTGGAGGAAGAGGAAAAAGCCGCGGATAAACGGACCAACATACTCCGCAGAGAAATGGAATGGGCCTCCCGGCAGCCCAAAGCCCGGGGAACCAAAGATAAAAAACGGCTCTCCCGTATCGAGAACCTTCAGGATGCCCCCCAGGCCGACCTTCAGCGGTTAACCGAGTTTTCCTCCCGGGGACGCAGACTGGGGAAAAAGGTTCTGGAACTGGTAAACATCGGGGTATCCCGAAGTGGACGAAAGGTGATTGAGCCCTTTTCCTACAGCTTCAAACGGGGGGAAAGGATCGGAATTGCCGGGCCTAACGGTGCGGGAAAAACGACTCTATTGTCCCTTATATCCGGGATTCTTCCCCAGGATGAAGGCCGTGCAGATAGAGGATTGAATACCCGGTTTGCCATCCTGGACCAATCCCCCTTAAGAGCCGATGAATCCTTCACCCTGCAGGAATACATGAAAGGGGAAGCGGACAACGTCCGCACTACTTCCGGAGAACTGGTGAATGTGAGTAACTGGCTGGAACGCTTCGGCTTCCCCGCCGCCGCCCAACGCCGAAAAATCCGCTACCTCTCCGGTGGTGAACGCCGGCGGCTGCAGCTGATACGGCTTCTCATGAAAGAGCCCAATTTCCTTATCCTGGATGAACCCACCAACGATCTGGACCTGGCCACCCTGGGCCTGCTGGAGCAGTTTCTCGAAGAGTACGAGGGATGCCTCCTGGTGGTTTCCCATGACAGGACATTTCTGGAACACATCGTGGATTATTTCTTCATTCTGGACGGCAGAGGATCCGTTCTGGGGTTCTCGGGAAGCTGGTCTGAATACCGGGAGATGGTAAGAGAACAAGAGAAGGAAGAGTTCAAGGAAAGCCGGAAAAAACGCCGGGCCACAGCTGCCGATGCTTCAAAATCCGCCCGAACAGCTAAAAAAGGGCTGAACTTCAAAGAAAAGAAAGAAATGGAATCCCTGATGGAG
The DNA here is from genome assembly GCA_003644105.1 of Spirochaetota bacterium. GTDB lineage: Bacteria > Spirochaetota > Spirochaetia > DSM-2461 > DSM-2461 > UBA2779. The sequence goes on from QNBK01000228.1 coordinate 1,769, forward strand.
GAGATTCTCCTGCTGGAAGAAGAACTCGAGGTGGTGGAACAGATCTTCTCACTCCCCGCGCCGAATCCTGATAAGCTGGCCGCCGCCGGGCGGAGACACGACCCATTGAGAGTAGAAATTGCCCGGAAGACAGCCAAATGGGAAGAACTGGCAGGCCGGGACGAATGAAGTTCAACTATCTCATCACAGCATTTATCATCCTGGGCAGTGCAGCTCTGAGTGCTGAAGCCCCGGGGTCTGAACCGGCTCTTGGTCCCTTGGATGGTAGAAACATGTATGCTCCTCACCTGCCCTGGTTCAGCTTTTCAGCCGATACCGCCGCCGCTCTTCCGGCAGGAACCGTAAAAGCAGGCTCAGCTGTTTACATCCTGAATGAGTTCAGCTCATACCCTTTCGATCCCGAAGATCCTGCGTATTTACCGCTGGAACCTGATGGGAGACTGTCCACCGTCTATCAGGATGAGCTTACAGCCATGGATTACGAAAGTACAATCCTGGAACTCAGCTTAGACTGGCAAGCCCTGGAAAAATGGCGGTTCAGTGCCGACTGGCGGCTTCACTTACGGTACGGGGGATTCATGGACAGTACCATTGAGTGGTGGCACGGATTATTCGGGCTGTCGAATGCCGGACGAGAATTCTTCGATCAAAACCGTTCCCACTGGAACATCAACAGCACATCGGGGTTATCCATGAGCGGAGAGGGCAACGTTGTAGCCCCCGGTGATTTGGATTTGCTTGCACTCTGGTCGTTCTGGAGTTCCCCAAAACTGAAACTTGCTGCCAAAGGAGCCGTTAAGATACCTCTGGGCCGTCAAGATGGAGGTTTCAGCTCCGGCTATCCGGATCTTGGAGCCGAGTTTCTTCTGGACTGGCACCCCTTCATCCGCTGGGGCTTCTACCTGAATACCGGTATCATCATTCCTCTTGCCGGGGGCGGTAAAGTGATGGGGCAGTGCATTCCGGCGGTGGAGTTCCGAGCTTCAAAAGGAATTTCCCTTCTGGTGCAGATGAACGTTCAAAGTTCACCCATCATTGGTGAACTGGACTACATTCATCCGACTTTCGGCAAAACTACCATGTTCGCCCTGCCTCAGACCGATTTAAAAATTGGCATAAAAGGCCGGATGAACAGGTTCGGATGGCAATTCTACATTGAAGAAGATCCTTTATCATGGGAAGGACCGGATATTCTTCTCTTCTTCGGTGCCGATTGGACATTTCAATAATAAGGCACTCCCAATTCAGAAGACAAACAGGTTATACTCTTTGCCATGGTATATTTGATCAGTGGAAAAAGAGATGAAGGTAAAACAACCAGGCTGAAACAGCTTTTTGAAGAACAGAAAAATGCCTATGGCTTCATCGCCGAAAAAATTCATGACTGCGGCAGGGTAACTACCTACAATCTGGTTAACCTCAGCAACCTGGAAACCTGTGTCCTGGCCCGGCTTGCAAGCCTGCCTCTCCTTGAAGGATGGGGAGATGATTTTACTCATGGACCCTTCAGGTTTTCGTACTCAGGTTTCCAGTGGGCAAAACAGGTATTAAACTCTGCAGTCAACGCCGGGGGTGATGCTTTTTTTATCGATGAGCTGGGAAAACTGGAACTGAACGGCAAAGGTCATGCAGAACTGATCAGTTCCGCATTAAAAACCGGCATGAACCTCTATATTTCCATTCGGGATGTTAATATTGATGATGCGGTAAAAGCTTTCGGAATCGGAGAACATACCCTTATTGAAGTTGATTAGTAACGCAGTAAACTCCTCCATCAGCCGGTAAATACCACCCTTTGAGAGAACCCCGCCTATATAAATCACAGGCATGAATGGAGTCTTCGAAGTAAAACCGCAGCCGGGGACAAGGGCTGTTGCTCCGGCCTTCTCAAATGCCGAAGCCGCTTTAACGGCGCACCTTCAATTTCCAAGCCTCCCGAAATCCCGTCACTGACGTTCATCTTCACCAGGATGGGAAAATCCTCACCGACAGCAGCTCTGACAGCTTCAACCACAGAAGCTGGTAAGCAGCATCGTTTTTCCGCAGAACCTCCCCATCTGTCATTCCTTCGGTTCGTGTAGGGAGAGAGAAATTGACTGAGCAGGCAGCCATGCCCGGCGTGTATCTTCACAGCATCAAACCCTGCATTTTTCACCAGGACAGATGCTTCTTTAAAAGATTCAATAAGGGCGGCAATCTCATCATCATTCAGAGTAACCGGATATATCAGTCTGTAATTGTTGAACACTTTCGAGGCACCCGGGGGTTTTCTGCCGATTACCTTCGGATCGGCAAAGGTTCTCCCCCCAGCCGCCACACAACCGTAGGCCAGTGTTGTCATACTCACACCGCCTTCAGCTACCCGGCGGTGACGTTCTATCAGTTCTTCTGTTACCCTGCCACCTCGGCAAAAACCCCCATAACAGCCTGAGCGGATTTAACGGTTCCGCAGTTTTAATCCGCCCAGCTGTACCGGGGAGAAAGGGTCCTGGGTATTCATACAGTTGTTCAGTCTACCGAAGGGAAACCTTTAATACCGGCCAGGAATCCTTCAATATCCTCCTGAGGCAGTTCGTAATCTGCCAGCTCACCGGCAAAATAGGCCTGATAACCCTTGAGGTCCATCAGTCCATGGCCTGAAAGGTTGAAAATGATGACTTTCTCCTTGCCTTCTTCTGTGGCCTTGTTCGCTTCCTGAATGGCTGCGGCAACTGCATGGCTGGTTTCAGGGGCGACAATCAAACCTTCTGTGCGGGCAAAGGTAACGGCAGCTTCAAAACACTCCAGTTGGTGAATTGCCCTGGGTGCCATCAAACCCTGATGTACCGCGGCAGAAACAAGAGGTGCCATGCCATGATAACGAAGCCCTCCAGCATGAATGGGTGAGGGTATAAAGTCATGTCCCAGAGTGTACATTACCATCAAAGGTGTCATCCCCGATTTATCCCCGAGATCATAGGCATAATCACCCCGGGTGATTGAGGGACAGCTGTAAGGCTCTACCGGAATGATATCAATGTCGGCACCGGCAATTTTATCGGCGGCAAAAGGAAATGCCAGACCGGCAAAATTACTCCCGCCTCCTGCACAGCCGATTACCACATCAGCCTGCTTCTCTCCGAACTTGGCCAGCTGTACCTTGGCTTCCTGGCCGATCACCGTCTGATGCAGCATCACATGATTCAGAACACTCCCGAGGGCGTACTTTGTATCCCCGGACTTATCAGAGACAGCAGCCTCAACAGCTTCAGAAATCGCAATACCGAGGGAACCGGGAGTGTCCGGCATTTCAGCCAGTATCTTTCGCCCGGTTTCCGTGGTATCCGAGGGGCTGGCGATGCATTC
>QNBK01000229.1 GCA_003644105.1 Spirochaetota bacterium
GCATGGTCCATCTCGGCTCCCATGTCGATCATAATACGAATCAAATCCACCAACCCAGCTGCAGCAGCATCCATTATCGGTGTGGTACCACGGTCCTCAGCTACCCCATCAAGTTCAGCCCCGACCTCAAGAAGAGACGATGCCAGAGAGATATGGCCTGATCTTATGGCATGATTCAGCACTGGTACCCCTGAAGAATCCCGTAATGAAGGACTGAATCCGGCTTCCAGAAACAGCCCCATTAAAAATCGATCCCCTTTTTGAACCGTTTCGGTAAAAGCCCTCGGGGAAACTTCAATATTCTGATCGCTGATATTATGACGGGCCATTTTTTCTCTGGTTTCTTCGCTCCAGGAAACCTCAACTTCAGCATAATAATCGTAGACATCCCTTCGGCTGCCGGAAATTACAATAAATCCATTGGTCCAATCAGGTACCGAATGGGCCTCTTCGGGTAAAACCCAGAAAGTCATCCGATCGGTCCGTCCCCTTTGATACCCCAGAGAATAATGCAGCCAGGCCGAATTAAAATCATCGGAATCTACCGCACAAAGTACATAGGTGGAGTATTCAAGACACTCTTCCAATCCCTGCAGCAGTTCGGGTTCGGGCAATTCGGAATTATGATACCAGGCGTGAAATTCTATAAATAATCCGTCCAGAATCTCCCGGAGTGATGGAAGTTCCCTTAATCTTGATTCACTACAGACAACAGATAGTTTCATGATAGTCTGTATCGCTTTATACTCATTACTATAAAATTAAGGCCAGGACTGATATGCCGCAAGCGGAAAACAATGAGAAAAAAGAAAACGATGACGCTTTAAGGCGTTTTATAGACCGTCTTGAGAACTGGCCGGAAGACGAACCCCCCTCTCCTGCCGAGTTAAGATCTCTCCGCCGGGAAATCCACCTGACAGAGGATGACAGGGATAAACTTGAATTACTCGCGGATAATCATATCAGACGTGCCCGTAATGCTCTTGAAGGTAGTGCTTACGACCAGGCAGCCGCAGAACTGGCACGGGCTTCCCAGTTACGGCCTATGGATGCCCGCCCCCGGGTTGAACTGGCCGGGATTTATCTTCAACGTTCCCTGGAACGTGGTTATGGACGAAATGACCGCCAAAGAGCCTTGAAACTGGCCCATAAAGCACTGGAACTGAACCCCGGAGATATGGATGCCAGGCAGTTTCTCCGTGATTACCGCAGAATGAATGCGGATTTCATGACGGTTAAGTACAGGCGTCTTATCGTCCCGGCCGCAATCTTTACGGTTCTCCTTGTGGCCATGATCTGGTGGCAGAAAGACTGGGTTCTCAATTTGTTCTCCCCGCAGACAGAGGTATTGGTTCACTCATTTGCAGGACAAGGTGACGGGATTATTCCCGATACAAGAAATATTGAAACAAACACAACAGGAATCAGCGGCGGAAATCTCGATGCAGAGATTCTTTCATCATCAGTCGGCCGCAGGAATGATGATTCCTATGTCAGTGTACTTGGACGGCTTGGAGTTTCGGATAAGAATCTGGGAAAACTGAAACTTCTGCTTCGGGGCAGGGATGCTCAAGGCAACACCGTATTCACAATTCCCTGGGATGTCAGAGATGATACTGATCCCGTATTAATTCCTGGTGACAGTCAGGTTCTTGTCCTGTTCCGTTGGTTAGCGAATCCTGAAACCTCAATTGAGAGTCTTGAAATCGTGTCTTATGAAATAAATAGTCCCTCACAGGAGTCAGCACAGGAACCGCCATTTAAACCTGAAATTATCTGGGATGCAGCCCGGCCGGAAGGGGCGTCCCTATCGGCTGAAATCCGCAATTTCAACATCATCGAAGCCTACGACCGACAGATATTACGTATGGAAGTGGCTTTGGAGAATTCGGGCATAGTGGAGCTTTCAGATTTAACTCTGGGAATCTCTCTGGGATCTGATCTTCCGGAATACACACTGAACGCAGTTACCCGTGAGGAACCTGCTTTAAGAAGAGGGGAAAGACGGGTGTGGCCTGCTGTGATAAGGGTTCCTCTGGATGCCGATCTCCAGAACAGACCTGTTACAATAACGGTGAAGGAACCCTGATATCGTTATTTAATGGATTCCTGATAAAGTTTAATCATATGGGCAAATGGAGATTCTTCTTTTTTTAATTCTCTCGATCCCCTGGTAATCTTACACAGGCTCAAACCCAGTTCCCGGGAAATGTTTCTCTGGGACATCCCGCGTTCAATGAGTCTGACGAGAGTCCAGCGGGAAGAAATGTCATTCACCTCATTTTCGGTGAGCAGGCTCTCAAGAAAACCTTTTATCAGCTCGGGATTGTCTTCCCGGGCCAGAGCATTTGATAGTTCACTCAGCGGAGTGCGGTCTACATCTTCATACATGTTGATTCCCAATATAGGTTTCTCCTGTGTGTATCGTCAAGAAGAAACACTATCATCTCCACTATTCTTGAGAAACTCAGACTCCATACCATACTCATGAATTTTACGATGAAGGGTTTTCCGGCCGATTCCCAATACTTCAGAAGTACGGCTTTTATTTCCCCCAAGGGCATTCAGGTTGGCTCTGATAATTATCCTCTCAGCCTCAGACATTGAGACACCAAGAGGTATGCGGATTCCATCTTCTTCGCTGCGCTGGGTGATATGAGGGGGAAGATCTTCCGGAGTAATATAGGGACCCTTACTCAAGACAACCGCACTTTCGACAACATTCCGAAGTTCTCTGACATTGCCCGGCCAACGATAAGAACCCAGAGCCATTGCAGCTTTCGGCTCCAGTCCCTGAACATCACGACCGTTTTCCTCGGCGGTTTCTTTCAGAAATCTGGCTGCCAGCAGGGGGATATCCTCAGGCCGTTCTCTTAGAGCCGGCAGATGAATATTCACCACGTTCAACCGATAGTAAAGATCTTCCCGGAAACGCCCTTTTTCCACTTCTTCTTTCAGGTTTCTATTAGTTGCTGTGATAATCCGAACATCCACTGTCAGAGTTTTTTCCCCGCCTACCCTCTCAAAACTTTTTTCCTGAAGAACACGGAGAATTTTCAGCTGGGTGGATTTATCAATTTCACCAATTTCATCAAGAAAGATGGTTCCCCTATCGGCCAATTCAAAACGTCCCTTTCTCAGGCCTGCAGCTCCGGTAAAGGCCCCCTTTTCATGACCGAAGAGCTCAGACTCCAGGAGAGATTCGGATAAAGCCGCACAGTGAACTTTTACAAGGGGCTCGGCTATTCGAGGCGAACGGGTATGAAGAGCATTGGCCACCAGCTCCTTCCCTGTACCGCTCTCTCCGGTAATAAGAACACTTGCCCGGGTGGGTGCCACCTGCTCAATCAACTCAAACACCCGGTGCATCGGGGCACTTTTACCCAGTATTTCCGCACCGCTTTTTCGTTTTTCAAGCCGGGAGATTTCAGCCTCAAGCTCTTGATGTTTCCGGGCCAGTTCACGGCGCCCCAGGGCCCGTTTTACCAGTAAACCCAATCGGTCGAGATTCACCGGTTTGGTGAGAAAATCATAGGCCCCGTTGCGCATAGCCTGAACCGCATTGTCCACTGTCCCATGACCGGTAAGAATAATCACCGGTACCGTGGGATAGGCCGAGACGACTTTCATAAGGAGATCTTCCCCGGAAAGCTTAGGCATTCTCAGGTCGGCAATAATGAGGTCAATTTCCATTTTCAACATCATCTTGAGCGCTTCCTGCCCGTCTTCTGCCTGGGAAACCAGATAACCATCCATCTCCATCGCCCGGGATAAACCGTTGCGGATATTCTTCTCATCATCAACAATGAGGATTCTAAATGTCATTTTTCACCTCCTGATAGGAGTTTCCTCTCACTTTGGGGAACGGGGATCGAAATTCTGAAAGTCGTTCCCCGGCCGGACTGAGAATCCATGTGGAGATCGCCGCCATGCTCCTTTACCACCTTATAGACAACGGTGAGCCCCAACCCCGAACCGGTATCCCGGGTTGTAAAATACGGCTCAAAGATTTTCCCCTGCAGTTCCTCTGGAATACCCACCCCTGTATCGCTTACAACGACGATAACATTGTCCCCCTCCCTCTTTGTCTGAAGCCTGAGTTCTCCGCCGTCAGGCATGGCACTGATGGCATTCTTAATCAGATTGAGCAGGGCTCTTTTCATCGCCCCTTCATCCAATGGAATCGAAGGGACACTTTCATCAAGAAGCGGAAAAACCCGAACATTAGCCCCCTTCATCTCGTAACGGAGAAATTGAACCAATTCTGTTATCAGGGCGTTCAAGTCACCGGGGAGCGGCCGGGAATTCTGAGGCCGGACAGCAAATAGATAGTCTGAAACGATGTTGTTCAGCCGTTCGGTTTCCTCTTCAAGGATTTCCAGAGATTCAGTTAAATCTTCAGCACTCGCACAATCCCCCTGCATCTGACGCCTCATCAGCTGAAGATGAATACTCATGGAAGCCAAAGGGTTCTTTATTTCATGGGCAACACCGGCAGCCATAGTTGTTAGAGAGGCCAAGCCTTCTGCTCTCTTCAATCTGGCTTCTTCTTCTCTCAGCTCGGTGACATCTTCAATGTAGAACATATTCCCGACAATGCTTCCCCGGTCTACAAGGGGCAAAACACCACAGCTGAGAGTACGATTCCGGTTCCTGTGGGAAACAGGAAAATCCCTCATGGCTGCACCACGGTCTTCTTCCAATGCCGTTCTGAAAAAAGTGGATAGATCTGCAGAGGCAATCACTTCCCAGGCCGGATTATCCGCCGGGTCGACTGTAGAGAGGGGCAAAAACCGGCGGGCCGGTTTATTAATCATGATAATATGGTGCTGAGAATCAGTTACCAGAACTCCCCCGGGAATAGAGGAGAGCACAATCTCCAGCTGCTCATTTTCCTTCACCAGGGACTGAACCAGAGCATGAAGGCGCTCATGATCCAGACGCCCCAGGCGGTCCAGACTTTTTAATGCACCGCGAATGGAATTCTTCATCAGCGGGTACCCATGGCCGAGTAAAGTCCCCGGAGTATCAGGGGCACCGGCATATTCAGACTTTCGGTACGGATTCGGGCTTCCC
>QNBK01000230.1 GCA_003644105.1 Spirochaetota bacterium
CCTGAATCTTGTATTTTAATTACAATTTTTGCACTTTTATTCGGTTTATATATATTCTTTTGATTATTCTACGCTGAACTTCAAGGTAGGGCTCCGAACATTTACTCCACTTTATCCGCCAGGCTCTGAGCCTTCATCGCCAGCTCCGATGCTTTAAAGGCATGTTCCTGAGTCATGGCATTCTCACTCCGGTTCAGCACATCAAGAATGAGCCTGCCGAAAAAAGGATAACCGATCTTTCCCCGGCAGTCGATTTCCACTTCTTTTTCCCCGTTCACCAGGAAGATTTTATCTCCGTAGCCTTCCCTGGCAACATCGATATACTTTCGGAGTTCCATGTAGCCATCGGTACCCAGGACAAAGGTTCGCCCATCCCCCCAGACTCTTGATGCAGCCGGGGTAAACCAGTCCATACGGCTGTATGCTGATACTCCATTATCCAGGGTGAGGCTCACTTCTCCAAAATCTTCAAGCTCCGGATATTCGGGGTGATTCATATTCTCAGCCCGGGCGTAATTAACCTTTGCATCTTCAGCTCCGGCATAATAGAGAAACTGCTCGAACTGATGGGAGCCGATGTCGTTGAGAATGCCTCCCGAGCGTTCCTTGTTGAAGAACCAGTCAGGACGGCCTGATGCCGCCAGGTTGTGGGGAGCCAGGTTCAATACCTGGAGAACCCGGCCCAGGACACCGTCACGGATGAGCTCTCCGGCATGCCAGGCCGACTCATTCATCAGGCGCTCAGAGTAACATACCATGTATTTCCGGCCGGTTTCTCCCACCTTCTTCCGGGCGGATTCCAGCTGTGCCGTTGTTGTAAAGGGAGCCTTGTCGGAAAAGTAGTCTTTACCGGCACCCATTACCTGCAGACCGATTCCGCAGCGTAGATTCGGGATTGCGGCAGAGGTCACCAGATGAATATCCTTATCATCAAGAATCTCCCGGAAATCCCTGACAACTTTAACATCAGGATGAATTTTCAGCAGGGGTTCAAGCTTGGACTCATCGGGTTCATAAACGGATTTCAAAGTACCGCCGGCACTTGCAAGACCGGCAATCTGACCGTAAATATGACCGTGATTGAAATGGGATGCGGCAAAGACAAAATCACCGTGATCCACCACTTTTTTCATCCCGGACATATCCGGGGCGTAGTTCATACCGTCTTTTGACATGAAGAAATTATAGCATTAAACCGATCTTTTCACCCACCAGGCACCCAGGATTCCGGCAATAATGGCCGAGAGAGATGCCCCGGTGAAGATTCCCGGAAGACCGAACAGCCGGGATCCCAACAACGCCAGAGGGATGTAAAGGCCGAACATGCGAAGCAGGTTGAGGGCCGCAGAACGGTAGGGTTTGCCCAGAGCGCTGAAGGTATTGGTAGAGAGTTGAAGAACACCCTGAAGCCCGTACCCTGCAGATACAATAACCAGATATAAACCGACAATACGTACTACTTCAGGATCGGGATTGAAAATTTTTCCAATCCACCTTCCCGTGATAAGAAGCAGAAAAAACGCTGCGGTTCCCAGAATAAGGTTAAAGCGGAAACCAAAGGAAAGACCGCTTTTCACCCTGTCCGGCCGTCCGGCACCCAGGTTCTGCCCGGTAAAGGGAATCATCACAGCGGCTAATGCCATCAGAGGCGCCATGATAAACATTTCCACCCGGGTTCCCACACCCAGAGCCGCCACTGCTGCAGCCCCGTAACCGGCAACCATACGGGTGATAACAGCCATGGAAAACGGACGAATTACCTGAGTCAATGCCGCCGGTAGACCGATGTACAGCACACTGCCCCAGGAGGATCGAAGTGCCCTCCATGATGGGATGTGGGCGGTAAGCATATCAAAACGGAAGCGCAGAACCAGCAGCGATACCACCAGGGTTGTCGACCGGGCAAACACCGTGGCCAGAGCGGCACCGGCGAGTTCCATCCTGGGAAATGGACCGATTCCGAAGATGAGCAGCGGGTCAAGAACGATGTTCACTACGATTGAGGTAAGCATGATGATACTGGGAATCAGAGTATTTCCCGCCGCCCGGATAGCGCCGTTACCTATCATGGGAATCACCACAAAGGGCACTCCGACATACCAGATCTGCATGTACTGCTTAACCATCTGCAGAAGAGGTCCTTCAGCGCCAAGAAGACGGAAAAGGGGTTCAATCGTAAGAAGCCCGGGAATCACAAACACAATCACAATGAGAACAGACAGGAAGAGACTATCGGTTGTCAGGCGTTTTACCAGAGTATGGTTACCGGCCCCTACGGCTCTGGATATTACAGAGGAAGCTCCCACACCCAGGCCCATGGAAATACTGCCCTGGAGCAACACCACTGGAAGTGTAAAGCTCATAGCCGCCAGAGCCTGTGTGCCCAGACGACCGATATAAAGGGTGTCCACAAGGTTGAATATCACCATGCCGATCATACCGATCATCATGGGGCCGGTGAGTTTCATGATGGTTTTACCGGGGCTGCCCTCGGTGAGTTTTACCTGCTGCTTCAGACGGGATCTCCTTAACCGGGTGATTTATAAGTGGTTATTCAACCACTCGATTGCGGCATTGGCATAGACAGCAGCTCCTGTGGGAAGCACCTTTTCGTCAAAGAGGACTTTGGGGTGATGCTGAGGATAGACAACACCGTCTTTTTCAAATGATGCGGCTATACTTACCATGAGGGTTGCGGTTTTCGCACTTAAAAACCCAAAGTCTTCCGAGGCACTCATTCTTTGAGCTTTTCCTGTTACAGCTTCCATATCCACAGCCTTTTCAGGCCCCAGTAAATCCAGAGTGCAGCGAAAAATACTCTGCATCAGATCTTTATCATTCACAACCGCATTGCATGGCTTATCAAGCTCAACATCTACCTCACATCGGAAGGTTCTACCGATTCCTTCTGATATCTCGACAACCCGTTTTTTGATAAACTCCCGGGTTTCGCTGTTAAAGGTTCTGATGGTTCCCTGAAGGTATGCTGTGTCAGGGATAATATTACTTGTTACCCCACCATGCATTGCTCCAACAGTAACCACACCGGTGTCGTTAGGGTCTATCTCCCGGGAATTGATTTCCCCCAGGGCAATATGAATATGAGCCGCTGTATTCAAGGGGTCTATTGTCGTATTGGGCATCGCCCCGTGGCCGCCTTTTCCTTTAATATTGATACGAAACCAGTCGGAAGTAGCGCTGATAACCCCGGAACCTGCAAAAACAACAGTTCCTGAGGGCATGGGCATCCCTGAAAAAACATGAATCATCATGGCCGCATCAACCTTCGGGTTCTCCAGTATTCCCGCATCAATCATTAGCCTGGCCCCGGTGAGTGTTTCCTCTGCCGGTTGAAACATAAGCTTTACAGTGCCGTTAATCTCATCTTCATGGTTTTTCAACAGCCGGGCCGCCCCCAGGAGCATGGAGGTATGAAAGTCATGACCGCAGGCGTGCATATTCCCTGTTTCAGATTTGAATTCAAGGTCTGTCTCTTCCGCAATCGGAAGAGCGTCCATGTCTCCCCGAAGAAGTATGGTTTTCCCCGGTTTCTTCCCGGAAATTGTGGCCAGAACCCCGGATTTACAGATTTCAACCGGCTTGTAGCTCATTTCCTCAAGCCTTTCCATAACATACGCTGTTGTAATCGGTAAATCCGTATGTATTTCGGCGTTCTTATGGAGGAATCTCCTCCAGCTGAGCAGGTTTCCGTTCAGTCTTTGCGCTTCTTCCAACAGTTCTTTCACTACAGTCATCCCTCGCTTATCTATTGTTGATGAGGTTTTCAGTATACATGATGAGAGCTATCACACGATATCAAAACAACGGGCGAACTGGGGTTGTGTTATTTCAGGATTTTAAACTTGACGAAGAATCAGTCACACATATACTCTAACATATAAGGGGTGTTTCATGGGACAAGTAACAATCTACCTGAACGATGAAATTGAATCAAAAATGCAAATCGCAGCCAAAGCCATGAAGGTTTCCAAAAGTAAATGGATTTCTAAAATCATAGAGGAGAAAGTGAGCACAGAATGGCCTTTAAGTGTCCATGAGATGGCTGGTTCATGGAAAGATTTTCCAAACCAGAAAGAAATCCGATCTTCTTATGGAAAAGACGTAGAAAGAGAGGAATTCTGATTGTACATACTTGATACCAATATCCTGATTTACTTTTTCAAAGGAGTTGGCAGGGTGTCTTCACATCTACTCTCTGTCGAGCCTGAGAATATCGGGATACCATCCATTGTTATCTATGAACTGAGAACCGGCATCGCTAAATCCATAGATCAAAAAAAACGATCAGAACAATTGATTGAACTTTGCTCAATGGTTGATATTATACCCTTCGGAGACGATGAAGCAATTTATTCAGCTGAAATCAGAGCCGATCTGGAGAAGAAAGGTACACCCATCGGCCCATATGATATACTTATTGCAGGAACAGCCATGGCTCAAAAAGCCAAGCTGGTTACCCATAACATCAACGAGTTTAAAAGAATAAACGGCCTGGAAGTCGTCGACTGGTATTAAAGGGTATACTCACCCTCGCTCACCACAATCGCATGACAGCGCCAGAAATCAATGGCGTCCTGCAGCTCTTTCAGGGGAAGTTCAGGATCGTGGATTTCTCTGGGAGCAACCTGTCCGGGATACATGGTGTGGATAACGAATTTTCCTGGCTCCCAGCGCCCCCAGAGGCAGAGGGATTTCGTCAGTTCCTTTTCTCCGAGACAGAGATGAGAAGGGAGGCTGCGGCCGATACGGTATCCCCAGAAAGAGGAACTGTCATCCTCACAGACATTCTTGAGACCGGACTTCCCGACAGGTTCTGAGATCTGAAAGCTCTGCTGCAGCCAGATTTCTCTTTTCTTGCCGAAAGCTTCCCGAATCAACCCTTCTTCCGGTTTCATTTCCGCAACTTCTTCAAAGATGGAATCAAGCAGCTCCGAAGGATGTATCAGAAAATCCCTGATGTGGGCATCCAGATGAGAGGGATCGCTCCAGACCCATTCGAAATCTTTTTCGGGAATGTTCATTTGAGCCCCGAAGTCATGAAACCTTCCATAAA
>QNBK01000231.1 GCA_003644105.1 Spirochaetota bacterium
CATTAATGACAGGGTAATCGGTATTGAAACCGACGGTATTCGAAACATTCCCAGGGTGGTAGCCGTAGCTGGTGGTCCTGAAAAAACTCAAGCTGTGCGCGGCGCATTGAACAGTGGACTGATCGACGTACTGATTACTGACTATAAAACAGGGAAAAATTTGTTAGAGGAGCAATTGTGAAATATCTATTGGGTATCGACTTCGGTACCGGCGGCGGTAAAGCCGCTATCGTGGATGAGAACGCTGAAGTTCTCGGGTATGGTTTTGAAGAATATGAAATCATCACAGAAAATCCGGGCTGGTCGGAGCACAATGCTGAAGAGTACTGGAATGTCGCCTGCCGTGTGGTTAAAAAAGCTGTTGCCGAATCCGGAGTAAACCCTGAGGATATCAAGGGTATTGCCCTTTCATCGGCTCTTCCCTCCATGGTGATGGTGGATAAGCGGGGTAATCCTCTGGCCAATGCCTATAACCTGATGGACCGGCGGGCCAAGAAAGAGGTTCAGTACTTACGTGATTTAATCGGTGATGACACACTTTCTGCCATTACTCAGAATCGTCTTGACGACCATCCGGCTCTTGTAAATCTGCTTTGGGAAAAAGAAAATCGTCCGGAAGTCTTCAGTAAAATCCACAAGGTTCTCACCACTGACGGATTTGTCAGGATGAAGCTCACCGGTACTTTCAATGCCCATTACTCAGCAGCTCCTTTTTATGGAGTGGCCTACGATCTGAAAGAACGAAAATTCCGGCCCGATATTCTTGAAAAAATCGGCATCCCCGAATCCATACTTCCTGAGCTTTTCAGGTGTGAGGATATTGTCGGAGAACTGACTCCCGAAGGAGCTGCTGCCGCCGGACTGGTTCCGGGTATCCCGGTAGCTGCAGGACAGGTGGACTGTAATGCCGGCTGGATGGGTGCCGGAGCCATTGAACCCGGTGACACCCAGATGAACCTGGGTACCTGCGGGAACTTCGGGGTGATTCACAACGGCAGCTCCTTCGATCCTTCCATGATCAATTTCTCCTATACGACTGATTCGGAGAAGATGTATATCACCGTGCCGACAACCACAACCGGCGGTCAGCTGATCCGTTACCTCCGGGACAACTTCTACACCTGTGAGAAGGATAGGGAGAAAGAAACCGGAAACAACAGTTATGAACTGATTGATAAGGAAGCTGCAGCTGTTCCCCCGGGTGCCGAGGGGCTGGTTGTTCTGCCGTATCTCATGGGGGAGAGAACCCCCATCTGGGATATCGATGCCCGGGGAACCATATTCGGCCTTTCACTCAACCACACAAGGGGGCATGTGGCCCGGGCCATGATGGAGTCGGTGGCCTATGCCCTCTACGACTCCTATTCCATCATGCTCAAACAGGGCACAACCATTAAAGCCCCATTAATTCTCAATGAGGGTGGAGCCCGCAGCGAGATATGGCGACAGATAATCACCGACGTTTTTAATATTCCCACAGCCATGGTTGAGAATCGGGTTGGAGCCCCCTTTGGAGATGCGATTCTCGCCGGTGTGGCTACCGGTGTATTCAAGGATTATTCCATAACGAAAAAGAAAGCCCGTTACATCGATCACCTGGAGCCGAATCCGGAGAACCATGCACTTTATATGGAGTATTTTCAGCTTTACAAATCATTATATGGACACGTTAAAGAAGATTTTAAAACCCTGGCTGCATTAAGAGAGAAAAGCGGCCGAATGAAAGAGGTACAGTAAATGGAATTAGTTAAGAAACTTGATGAAAGGGTGGCCGCAGGCAACCCGATTAAAGTTGGTATCGTCGGATGTGGGCAGATGGGTTCCGGCCTGGCTCATACAATCGGAAATGTGAAAGGGATGCAGGTTGCCGCCATCGCCGATATCGATCCTGAAAGAGGAATAAAAACCCTCACCGAAATGGGTTATGAAAAAAACGACATTGTTGTAACCGACTCACTGCCTAAGGCGGAAGAGGCAATTGGAAAAAACCGGCCGGTAGTAACACCTGATGCCTTTCTGATGACAAAGATTGGCGGTCTGGAAGCCAATGTTGAAGCCACAGGGGTCCCTGAAATCGGCGCCAATGTTGCTTATCAATCAATCATGAACCACAAGCCGATTATCATGCTCAATGTCGAAACCGATATTACCGTGGGTGCGTATCTGAATAATCTGGCCCGTAAAATGGGTAGCTTGTACACCGTTGCCTCGGGGGATGAACCGGGGGTGTGCAAGATGCTCTATGAACAGGCCAGACTGATGGGTTTTGAGGTTGTTACTCTGGGTAAAGGGAAAAACAACCCCCTGAACCACAGTGCCACTCCGGAATCCTGCCGGGAAGAAGCACTTTCCAAGGATATGAACCCCAAAATGCTCGCTTCTTTCCAGGACGGTACGAAAACCATGGTGGAAATGGCTGCAGTGTCGAATGCAACCGGCCTTTTACCGGATACACCGGGAATGCATGGACCGAAAGTGGAGCTGGATGCCCTGGCTGATGTTTTTATATCCCAAGCTGATGGTGGTATATTCTCGAAAAACGGATGTGTTGATTATTCCACAGGCGCCATAGCTCCCGGTGTTTTTGCCATCGTTTATACCGAGGATAAACGAATCCGCAAGGATATGAAGTTCATTACAAAAGCTGACGGACCCTACTACCTTCACTTCCGCCCCTACCACCTCTGTGACATGGAAACCCCACAGTCCGTTGCCGAAGCGGTTCTGCTTAATGAGGTAACGGTAACTGCGGAAACCATGCATTCGGAAGTGGTTTGCAGAGCCAAACGGGATCTGAATCCCGGTGAAATTACCGGAGGCATCGGCGGTCCGGATTGGCATGGCCATATCATGACTTATACTGAATCATCATCTATCGGGGCTGTACCCATCGGTATCGGTCAGAGTGCAAAAATCATCAAGGCCATCAAGAAAGGCGAGGTGATTACCCGGGATAAGGTGGAGCTGAATCGCGATTCTTTTGTGTACAAAATGCGGGAAATGCAGGATTCCCTGATGGCCGGAGGACTCCTGAATGGCTGACAGCATGCGGGCGGTCGTTGTCCGGGCTCCAATGGAATTCGCTGTGGAGGATGTTCCCGTTCCGGAGATTCCCCGGGGCGGACTGCTTCTGAAAATACTGGCCTGCGGGCTTTGCGGTTCGGATCTCCGAACCCTGAGGATGGGACACCGCAGAGTCACCTTTCCCTGGACCATCGGTCATGAAATCTCCGGTACAGTTGAGAAGCTCGGAGAGGGTTATACAGGGGAATGGAAGGTCGGAGATACTCTTGCGGTGGGCCCTCTGGCCTACTGCGGAACCTGTGAATTCTGTCAGGATGGTGAATATGAGCTTTGTGAGAACCAGAAAGAAATAGGTCAGACATGGGCCGGTGGTTTTGCCCAGTACATGGCCCTTCCTGCTGAAACCATAAGGCTGGGGAATATTCAAAAGATTCCTGAGGGTGCGGATCCCAAGTTGGCTGCGGTAGCCGAGCCTGTATCCTCCTGTGTGAATGCCCAGGAAAAAGCGAATATCAAACTGGGTGAGACGGTTGTCATTATCGGTGCCGGCCCTATCGGCTGTATTCATATCAGTCTGGCCAGGGCCCGTGGGGCGAACAGGATTTTTATAATTGACCTTTCTCCCGACCGGCTGAAGATGGCTGAAGCTTTTGAGCCTGATGCGGTTATCAATGGTGGTGAAACAGATGCGGTACAGGAAGTGATGAAGCTTACCGGTGGTAAAGGCGCTCATGTTGTTATTGTTGCAGCACCCGCCCCTCAAGCTGCCGTTCAGGCTGTGGAAATGGCCCGGAAAGGGGGGAGGGTAATCCAATTCGGCGGGATGCCCAAGGATAACAGTAAACCCGGTGTGGATATGAATCTGGTACATTACAACAGCCTTCACATCATCGGAACCTCAACATTCGCACCTCGTCATAACCGGTTAGCTCTGGAGTTGTTAATACAGGGGACTATTCCCGGTGATAAACTCATAACACATACCTTTCCCCTGGAGGATTTTGTAAAGGGTGCAAAGCTGGCCCTGGATGGAAAGGTACTTAAGGGGGTGTTTCTGCCATGATGGATTTTCCTGAAGAATTGATGGAGAAGCTGCCCTTTCTGAATAAAGGTGTGGCTCAGATCGCATTTGTTGTGGAAAACCTGGATAAGGCGGTTGTAAATTATCACAGAATATTCGGTATCGGGCCCTGGCATTTCTACACCTACCAGAAGCCTTTAGTTCCCAGAATGACAAGAAACGGAAAGCCGACGGATTATGCTATGAGAGTCGCATTATCTTACTTCGGCAATATGCGTGTTGAGCTGATTGAACAGATTAAAGGGGATACCGTCTATACGGACTTCATTCGTGATCATGGCTACGGAATCCAGCATCTGGGTGTTCTTGTTGAGGATATGGCCGCTGCTCTCAGACAGTCTGAAGAAGCGGGAATACCGATGATTATGGACGGAGCCGGATTCGGCCCCGACGATGATGGGCATTACGCCTATCTGGATACCGAAAAGTACATTGGAACAACAATAGAACTGATACAGCGCCCCAAAGGACGTAAGCAGCCGGAAAAAATTTATCCGGAAGGAGAATAATATGAAGAAAACCACCATTGGACTAATTGCCGGAACCAGAGGTTTCTTTCCAGCCAGCCTGGCCGAGTCAGGACGGAAAGATATCATTACTAAGCTGGAAAACAGCGGATTCAATGTTCTGATTCCTGCTGAAGATGCCACAGCTTACGGTGCAGTGGAATCTCTTGCAGATGCCAAACTTTACGCCAGATTTTTCAAAGATCATGATGAAGAGATTCAGGGAATCGTCGTTACCCTTCCCAATTTTGGAGATGAAATCGGTATTGTGGAAACCCTTGAGCGTTCAAAGCTGGAGGTTCCTGTGCTGGTTCATGCCTGGGACGACAGAACTGACAAAATGGACATGGCCCATCGCCGGGATGCCTTCTGCGGGAAGCTTTCGGTTTGTAACAATTTATACCAGAGGAGTATTCCTTTTACCAATACAACCCTCCATACCTGTTCCATCGACAGTAA
>QNBK01000232.1 GCA_003644105.1 Spirochaetota bacterium
AACCCAAGGCGTTCGGCCAGAAGGCGGCTTACCGTGGTATTCCCGCATCCGCTTCGTCCGGATATGGCAATCCGCAGCCCGTTCTTATTCGACATTACGCAGCTGCTCCCGTACCTTTTCCAGGGCATCCTTCATATTCACCACTTCCCGGCTTACTTCCGCTTTGGGGCTTTTAGACCCGATGGTGTTAATTTCCCTTCCCATTTCCTGGGCCAGGAAATCCAGTTTTTTACCTTTAGCCCCTTTGACCGCAGAATCCTCACGAAAGGCTCCCAGATGTGTCTCCAGCCGGACTATTTCTTCGTTTATATCAGTTTTCACTATCCAGGCCGCGGTTTCCACCATGATACGCTGCTCTCCGGTATCATCACCGAGGATTTCAAGGAATCTGCTCCTTAAACTCTCTTCCACTTCCCGTTGTACTTCAGGAGCCCACTTTTTTATTCTTTTAAGAGAGCTCTCGATAACAGCCAGCTGAGATTCAATATCCCGGGCCAGTTCAACCCCTTCTTTCTCCCGCATTCCCAGTACCTGTACTGTGGAATCAGAAATAAGAGATTCAAGAATATTCCAGTACGCACCACTGTCCCTTTCCCGGCTGACTTTAAGAACACCATCCTGCTGCACCAGCATTTCCAGGGAAACCTTCTGCTCCCCTTCAAGAACTCTTGAGAGATTATCAAAGGCGGTTTTCCAGGCCTCAGCCGCTGCATTATCCACAGAAACCGTCATGTTCTCTTCAATATCCCGAATCCGAACCGTTACTTCCAGCCGTCCCCGGATAAAGGATCCCTGCAGTTTTCCCCTGATACGCCCTTCCAGTACAGAGAGTGAGGGGGGGGTGGAAACAATCATATCCAGATACCGGGTATTCAGGGATTTAATCTCCACCGACATGTGAACCCCGGCCCCTTCCCCTTCGGAGTATCCGAAACCTGTCATGCTGTTCATCGGGATAACTCCTTCAGTATTCTCGCACCCAGGGGGCGGTTGTTTCCCGCACCAAGTGTAATAAATAAATCTCCGCTCTGCAGTATACCGGCAAGTTCTTTTTCGGCCTCATCCAGAGTTTCACAGTACAGAGTCTCCCGTCCAGGCCTGCAATCTGAAGTTTTCTCCCACAAAACCCGGCCGGTAACCGTACCATCGTAAACTTCCCGGGCCGATGCATAGATAGGATGAAGTAAAAGTACATCCGCATCAGAAAAACTCCCGGCAAACTCTTCAAGAAGAGCCGCGGTCCGGCTGTAGGTATGGGCCATGAAGTCCACCACCAGTCGCTTATCCGGATGAAAAGCTTTGAGCCCTTTCAGAGTTGTGGCGATGGCTGTGGGATGGTGGGCGTAGTCGTCCATAATCAGAACTCCCCCGGCCTCACCGATAATTTCACTACGCCTCCGGCTTCCCCGGAACCCTGCCAGTGCTTCAGCCGCCCGGCTCACATTAAACAGGCCGGTTTCTTTCATCGCAAGGGAATACGACAACACCAGAGCTGCCGTGGCATCCAATACCAGATGATGCCCGGGAACCGCCAGGCGGAACTCCTGTGTAAAGGCCTCCACCCGGAAACGGTTTTCCCCGGCTGCCGGCCTTCCCTCGCTTATACGCCACTTTCCAGCAGCGAATACCCCATAGGGTGTAAGAACAATTCCCGGCCGCCGTCCTGAAACCTCGAGAGCCACCTCTTCAGCCCCCGAGTCATCCGAACAGTATATAAGCTCACCGCCGTCAGGCAAAAGGTCAATAAAATCCAGAAAAGCTGATCTGATCGATTCATAATCCGGATAAAAATCCTGATGGTCGGATTCCACACTGGTAAGAACGATTCGATGGGGGTGGAAGTGCAGAAAATGACGGCGGTACTCGCAGGTTTCCGCCACCAGAAAGCGATTTCCCCCGGTCCATGTGGAACGATCGCCGAAACCGGCCACCGCACTGCCCACCACCACCGTAGAGGGAGAATCCAGAGCCTTCAGGATGGTACCTGTAAGAGCCGCCGTCGTGGTTTTCCCATGAACTCCGGACACAGCCGAAGAATCAAAGCGCCGGGATAAATCCCCCAGAGCTTCCGGGTAAGTTAGAATCACCAGCCCCCGGCTCAGAGCCTCGGCCACCACCGGATTCGACTCATCGTAAGCCGCCGAACGAATTACAAATTCCGTCTTATCAACAAGAGATTCCCGAGAAAACCCAAGCACCTGAATACCAAGCTGTTCCAAAATACTGTCGGTGTAAAACACCTCATCCACATCAGAACCGCTCACATTGGCCCCGGCGGATACCAGGAGCTCAGCGAGAGCACACATTCCGGTCCCTTTGACACCGACAAGATGGATGGAAATATTTTTCATTATTTCAGGCAGAAGCATTGGTTGAATATATCCTGCAGGGTGCCGGCCGGGCAAGCTAAGCCGTTACCACCCGGTCTTTCCCGCTCTCCTTGGCGGTGTACAACCGTTCGTCGGCCAATTCAACCAGTTTCATGGCATCCTCGGATTCCCGGCTGTCCGCCCCGCCGCAGCTGGAAGTAACGGTAAGATTACCGATACCCATGTCCAGCTCCCGAATATGACCCAGCAGATGTTCAGCCAGTTTTTCGGCCTCATCGGCATTTTTCCCGGGAAGCACCGCCAGAAACTCTTCCCCGCCGTACCGCCCCACCTCGCCTTCAGGGCCAAGAATCTGAGAGATAAGATCCGAGGCCGCCAGTAGTACATCATCCCCGGCCTGATGACCGAATTTATCGTTCACCTTTTTGAAGTCATCCAGATCGAAAAGCAGCACCGACAGAATCTTCCCCTCGGCATTTTTTATTTCATGCTCCAGGATTTCATGAATAGCCCCATGGTTCCAGAGTTTTGTCAGACTGTCTCTTTTAGCCAGAGCCTCCATCTGCCGGCTCTTATCCTCAAGCTCCCGGAGAAGAACCAGATGCCGGACAACACCCTTAACCCGGGCCATGAATTCTCTGACGTCAAAGGGTTTTGATACATAGTCATCCGCCCCCAGAGCCAGAGCATGGGCCATGGAAAGACGGTTGGACACAGCAGAAACAACAATTAAACCGCAGCGGTGGTTTTTCTCATTAATCGCCATCAGCACTTCGTCTCCACTCAGCTCCGGCATTACCATATCAATAATGTACAAATCAAAGTTCTCGGCGGCCACCAGTTCACCGGGAGAGTTGAAATACTGCACATGATTCACACCGTAGTACTGAAAAATGCTCCGTATGACATGGAGACTCATATTGCTGTCATCCAGAACAGCCACTTTGAGAGTCTTCAGTTCCTCAAGGAACTCACCGCCGTTGTTAATCACCTTGAAATAGAGTTTCAGCCTGTCAGGAACCAGATCGTTTATCTGAAGGTAATCCATTACACCCAGTGCAAAGAAACGCTCTCGATTTTCAATAGAATCATCTGAAGTAATGATAATAACCGGCATATCCCGGTTCGGTGTTTCCGCCAGGGTTTTCAGGAGGGTGCCCGCTTCACCATCTTCAAGAATGTTGGCGGTAATCAACAGATCGAATTTCCACTGGGACAGGGCTGTCATACCCGCTTCAATACTCTTCTCATTACGGTACTGATAGCCCGATTCCTCGGCTACCCGACCTATAACACCGCTGAAGAACTGACTCGTTTCCAGATGCAGGATATTCATGAATCCCCCTGTATATAAAAGGTTATGCTTTCAGACTCGATAGCGCAAATATTTCTTCATTTCTTTTTTTATTCTGACCTCTGTCGCGAAGTCCGAAAAAAACCATTTTAAAAAGAGTGAGGGCTAATCCAGCAGGTTGGAATCCAGAGCTGTAACAGCATCTTCCAGAGCCCCGGCAAAACCTTCAGGACCGGCAGAGGGAACCGCCGTCAGGGTTCTTTTCCAGGCCTTCGCCCCCTTCTCACCGGCAAAAAAATTCATCAGCGGCTGAATCAGCACCCCCCGGGAGGCTCCTTCTTCTGCACGGCGGATCAGATAGGGAACTGCCGCTTCCAGAACCGCTCTCCGGGTAGTCGACTGATATTCCAATATATCAGATCCAAACCAGCGTCTATCCACCTGAGAGAGCATCCAGGGGTTATCAAGGGCGATACGCCCCAGCATCACTCCGTCCACATAAGAGAGGGCCTCATCAATCTGCTGTGGAGTTTTATACCCCCCGTTTATCTCGATAAACAGATTCGGGAAATCTTCTTTAATTCGGTACACATCCTCCGGCCGCAGGGGAGGAACATCCCTGTTGGCCCTGGGGCTCAGACCCTCCAGTATGGCGATGCGGGAATGGACGATAAATTTACCGCAGCCGGCGGAAGAAACCGTTTTAATGAAGTTGTGCAGATCCGAATAATCCTCCAGACTCAGATTCGATTTTTTAGAGCGTATTCCGATGCGGTTTTTAACCGTTACCCGGAGACTCGTTGCAGCAGACATGGCTTCCACCAGGCGGGCCACATGTTCCGGCCGGGCCATAAGAGCGGCACCGAAATCATGCCTCTGCACCTTGTCGCTGGGACATCCGCAGTTCAGGTTAATCTCATCGTAACCGTAATCTTCAGATATCCTGCAGGACTCGGCCAGAGCCTCAGGTTCATCCCAGCCCAGCTGCAGCACCAGGGGCTTTTCCAAAGGATCGAAAGCCAGCAGTTTATCCCGGTTCCCCCGAACTATGGCCGGAGCGGTAATCATTTCTGTATAGAGAAGAGATTTCTTTGTTATATGACGCATAATCCAGCGCCAGTCCCGGTCGGTTTTATCCACCATCGGGGCCAGGCTGATCGGGTGTTTTGTGCAGGAATCGGACATCTGGACATCATGCCTGAAGAAACAGAATATTTCCAGATGATTATCCTGTTTTGAGCTCGCTCTCAACGGCATCTATCGTAATTGAATCGGTTATCAAGACATCAATAATTCCGGCCTTCATTGCCGATAGAATCGCCTCTTTTTTGTGAAGACCATGACAGATGGCAACTTTCTTATTGATTCTTTTCAGCCCGTCGTAGCCAAGACTGATTTTATGATTCTCCAATATCGGAAGATATTCTCCCCGGCAGTCAAAAA
>QNBK01000233.1 GCA_003644105.1 Spirochaetota bacterium
CCATAACTGCGGGGTGAACCGTCTGACCGGGCAACGGGGGCTCTGTGGGGAAACCGGTGAGCTGCGGCTGGCCAAAGCCGGTCTTCATTTCGGGGAAGAGCCGCCTCTTACCGGCAGCGGGGGAAGCGGTACTATCTTCATCAGCGGCTGTTCCATGAACTGTCCCTTCTGTCAGAACTATCAGATCAGCCGGTCGCCTCAAAACGGCGGGGGAATGGGGCGGGTGGTGAGATCCGATGAGTTCACGGAAATATGTGTTGCTCTTCAGAATGAAGGAGCGGAGAATCTCAACCTGGTAACTCCCTCTCACATGGCGCCGACTCTTGTTTCATACCTCAGGAAAGTACGAAAGGCCGGGGTAATGCTCCCTGTGGCCTGGAACTCTTCCGGTTTTGAATCATCTGGAACGGTGGAAATGGCCGCTGAAGTGGTGGATATCTGGCTGCCGGATTTGAAAACTCTTGATGATGCTGCAGCCCGGCGTATTTACGGTGTCGAGGGGTATCCGGAGGCCGCTGCCGCTGCAATTTTACAAATGGCGGATTATGGCGGGGTGGACGTGAACAAGAATGGGCTGATGGTTCGGGGCCTGATGGTGAGGCACCTGATACTCCCGGGGGAGCTGGATTCCACACGGGGGGTTCTTGCCTGGTTTGCTGAAAACCTCAAAGGCCGGGCCTGGTTATCCCTGATGAGCCAGTACACTCCGGTACATATTCCCGGAGAAAAGAAGAACATACCCGAACGGCAACTGAACAAGGCTGAATACGAAAGAGTTCTGGAATGGCTGGATGAGTTCGGCATTGATGATGGTTTTGTTCAGGATCTTGTTCCCGGAGAGGATTGGCTGCCGGATTTCGGAAAGCCGAATCCCTTCAGCTCCGATCTATCCCGGATTATCTGGAATGGTGCGATATGAATCCGATATATTCCAGAGCTTCACGCCATGGCAATACTGTAATGCCGTTAATTATCTGAGGCCGGTTAACCCTGCTGACGCAGATTAATTCAGAATCGGGGAAATCGTTTTTGAAGTGATGCAGATTTTTAACGTGGCGCTCATCAACACGGTCGGTTGATTTTATTTCTATAAGCAGCTGTTTATTTCCGGGGCGGTCGATAATCAGATCGACTTCAACATCATCTTTGGTACGCAGGTAATAAAAACTGTAGTCCAGTTCGTTGTAGTGGTTCAAACGAAAACACTCACATATAAACCAGCTTTCAAAGGCATCTCCGTATTCTGTTGTCCGTGGTTCAAGAGGTACATTCAACTTCTTTTCAAGAGCCCTTTTCACTCCGGTATCAAAGAGATAAAATTTTGGACTCAGTCTCTGAACTTTTCGCACAGAACGGTTATAGGGTTCCAGGAAATATCCCAGGTTTGTATCAACAAGAATCTGATAATAATTTTGAACAGTTTTATGGTCCACCCCGGTATCTCTGGCAATATTTGAATAGTTGATAATCTGTGTATTCATTTGAGCCGCAATAGGCAGGAAAAGCCGGAACGGTGTGAGGTTCCGGATAAGCTGTTCAATCAGTATCTCTTCCTTGAGGTAGGTTTGAGTGTAGGTTCTCAGAAAGCGGCGTTTATCGATATCAGAAGTATACGATGTTATTTTCGGAAGCGATCCCCACTGCAGTGCTTCGTTTAAATTGAATATATCTCCCAGCTCCTGTGATGTGAATGGATACAGTGAGAAACTGAATGCCCTTCCGGCCAGGAGGTTGGCCCCCCCGCGTCTTAATTTTCTGCTGCTGGAGCCTGTTAAGGCAAAGCATATCTTTTTTTCTTCTATAATAATATGCACATGGTCCAGGAGTTTCGGAGTTTTCTGGATTTCATCAATAATTATCCAGTCTCCTTCTTTCATTGCCTCTGCCTGCTCGATCAGCAGTCTGGGTCGGAGTGAGTATTGCTCTTCGGTGTCTGCATCAAGAAGATTGATGTATAAAGCATCACTCAGAAAGGGAACCTTTTTTAATAGCGTTGTCTTACCGGTTCCACGGGCACCGAAGAGAAAGAAGCTGTTATTTTCCGGTAACTGAAGTTGTCGTGGAATAGACATTTTCGCCCGCCTTCTTTGGATCGTCTTCCCAAAATCCCGTTAATATTGGGAGCATGATCTATCCTATCATGGAAATTCAAGTGAAGCAAGTTGACTGAATTATAGTGAAGTGGTGCTCAGGGGCTGATAACGGTCCCGGTGAAATCTTCCCCGGCCAGTATGGCTTCCAGGTTCTCCAGATTACTCCCGGCGGCGGCGATTACCGTTAAACCGGCTTTTGCGGCCTGTGCGGTGGCCACAGGATCGAAGGGAACATTGGCCCCGGGTTTCCATTCGCTGCCGGCCATTTCTTTGTAATCGTCCCATGTGAGACGGTCCAGGGGTTTGGCTTCGGGGTTCTTTTTCGGATCGTCGTCATACACCTGGGCGATGTTGGAGAGCATCAGTATCTTTTCAGCACCGAAACGTTCTGCGAGAATCACGGCATCGTAATCCGTGGAGAAACCGGGTTTCCAGCCGGCGGCCATCAGAACACGGCCGGTGAATGGGAAATCGGCAGAAGGATCGGTTACCACGGGATCCGGGCAGAGGGGGCCGAGGAGGGCCCGTACCAGTTCGGCGTTGAGCCTGGTGGCCATCACACCAACCCAGTCCAGGGATTCATGGGGGGTATCCGGGGCCATTTCTCTCACGGCACCCTGCCAGGCCCGGGCGGCTCCGCCGCCTCCGACAACCATAATGGCCTCGCGGGAGAGGTCAGCTTTCAGCCAGTTGTTGAGAAACGAAAGAAAACGCCTGAGAAAGGGAACATCGGGTTTATCCGGTGCGACAATCGAGCCTCCGAAATCAAAAACCGTAACGTTTGTATGTTTCTCCATGCTATAATCTCCCCGGCGGATAATAACCCGTTCAGGTGGTATCCGTACAGCACTTTTAGGCCTTGACGATGGGGGCTTAATAACGGTTACTATGGCCCGAGAGGTTAAGCCTTTGAGTAATCCATTGATAAGCCGCTTTTCAGCGGTGATTATACTGATATTTGCCGTCTCCGGCGCCGTTACAGCCCAGGAAACGGCCACCAGCTTTTTTGAGCAGGTTTCCGAACGCTACAAATCTGTAGAGGATTACACCGCCGATCTTGTTATTACCCGGGGAGATACGGTTCAGACCGCCAAGGTGTGGTACAAGAGTCCCAACCTGCTGCGCATGGATTTTGAAGAACCCGAAGGAATGGTAATCGCCGTTGACGGTGAACTGCTTCAGGTGTGGGTTCCCGACTACAGTGTAACCTTCTCCCAGCCTCTTCGCCGGGACAGTCAGGCGGGACTGGCCACGGTTACCAGCTCTGCAGGACTGGAACTGATAAAGAAGTACTATACAATTTCATACGATCCGATTCCCGGTAGTGTGCCTCTGGATCCCGGGTCTTCCGAAGAAGTAATAAAAATAAAAGCTGAGTGGAAGTCCAACAACGAGGGTTTCCGCAGACTGCTGCTGAGCATTGATGCGGATACCAGGTTTATCCGGCGGGTAACCGGAATCACCACCACCAACGATGAAATAACATTTGATTTTACGAATTTTGTACTGAACCCCGATATCCCTGACGCCCGTTTTCAATACGAAAGCCCGCCTACAGGAAACACCATCGAGAATTTCCTTTTCGATCCGGAGAGCTGACAGATGAAATCACTGGGCGACACACTGAAATCAGCCAGAGAAGAACGGGGTATATCCATGGATCAGGTGATTCATGAAACCAACATCTCTCGAAACTACCTTGAAGCTCTGGAAAATGAGGCTTTTGATGAGTTCCCTGCAGAAGCTTATCTTGTCGGTTTTTTGAGAAATTACGCCGATTTTCTGGGTCTTGATGCCGACAAGATTGTGGGTGTATACAAGAATTACAAACTGAGCGAAGAACCCACCCCTATTGAACAGCTGGTGGGTCCGCCAAAGGGAACAGTCATCAAAAAGCTGCTTCCCTGGATTGCCCTGGCAATCGTTATTATTGCCGGCGGAGTCCTGGGAATCCCCAGAGTGATTACTTTTATCAGTGTGGCCCGGGCAAACCGTCAGGCCGAAGCGGCACAGGTTGAAGAAGTTCTTCCGGCCCGGGATATCCGTCCGTCCCTCCCGCTCTGGGAAGGTGAGGTGCGCCCTTCTGATACCCTTATACTTGAAGATGAAAGCGGTGAGCTTGATATTGCCGTCAGCGATGATAACGGAAAACTGAAAATTGATGCCGGATCGGCGGGTTCATGGTCTTTAATGCTGGGTGAAGAGATTTACATCCCCGGGAAAGATGGAAATCCTGCCTGGCGCCTGTACCTGAAAGACTCCGGGCTTCCCGGGGGCGGTGGTATTATAGAAGTTCAGCAGCTGGCCAAGGTTCTCCCCGACGGAGATTTCAGCGAAGAAGCGGTGGTTTCCGCCCCACCCAGCGGCGAATCCGAGCGGAAAAGGGATGTTCGGGTAATTCTCAGTGCTGAAACCCCCGACCGTTACACTCTGGATATCAACTTCCGGGATTTCACCCTGTTCCGCTACAAAGTGGACAGCCAGGATTCCCGGGAAGCCTATTATGCCGACGGTGATAACTTCCGTCTGGATATTGGCAGAAAGGTAACCCTCTGGTCGTCCAACGCCGGGGCCATTTACGCGAAAATTGGTGGAAAAGAGCTTTCTTTCGGCCGTCGGGGTGAAGTTGTGGTTGTTCAGATCCGCTGGATACTCAACGAAGAAACCGGGGCTTACGATCTTTCCATGGTACCTCTGTACTAAGCTTAATACACGGTTTCTGTTGTTCACTCGTCTTGTCAGAAATGCGTTGAAGCATCACCATAGAGCCAGCTATGAATGATAAAAATCTCTCACCGAATCCCTCACCGGGTTCCTTTTATGTTGAAAATCTCGGTTGTGCCAAAAATCAGGTGGATGCCGAGGTGATGATTGCCTCCCTCAAGAGGGAAGGCTGGACTTACTCCAGAGAGAATCCCGAAGAGGCCGACCTCATCATCGTGAATACCTGCGGTTTTATTAAAAGCGCCCAG
>QNBK01000234.1 GCA_003644105.1 Spirochaetota bacterium
ACACCTTTTGAAGCCATATTTGTAATCGTGGCAAGCCGGGCTTCCACCGGCGGGTAACGCCATTGGGGGCGGGCATCCACCGAAAGAAGAACCCGCTGTCCAGGCCGGCACCCGTCGATGCGGTGCTGGGGAATCTCGATATGTGCCTGCATTCCCCCCTCGGGAATGATATAACCGAGAAGCCGGCCTGATTCTATACGACGCCCGGGCCCTACAGGGGGAATCATGCCAGCAGAGGCACCTGTGAGAACCGTTTCCACACTGAAAAACACACCGGTTTCCGGGGCAGGAACCCTGGTTTCCTTCAACCGGAGTTCCCAGAGCAACTGTTCCACATTCAGGGCTGACAGATTCTGCTTACCGGCAGAAATAGATTGTTTAATGGCCTCCTGTTCCCGGTCCGCTCCTGCGCAGAAGGTACGGTAAAGGTATTCATCATGCTTCAAATCGTTCAGCGTCAGAGAGGAATTATCAAACAGTAACTGATCGGCAGTAATAATGCGCCTGAGCTCTTCCTCCTCAATTTCCCGATGATATGAGAAAAGAGCAAGACTCCGTTCCCCTGTGGAAATTTCAGACTCAAGACCGCTGTATTCCCGGTGGATTCTCTTGATATTCCATTTCGGCCATTCATCATCCAGAAGAAGAAGCCTCTCCCCCTTGATTACAGCCATTCCATCTTCCAGTATCCCCTTTTTAACCAGGCCGTCACTGCCGGCATATAAAGGAACCCAGGAATCCGGTTCCAGGTATCCGGAACACTCAACAAAACCGGTATTCATCCACACAAGGGTTACGCCGCCCCCGGTAATAACCAACGCTACCATCAGAACCGGCAGAAACCATTTTTTTTGTGCTCTTTGCCGATGTTTAATCATTGTTTTCCTCCGTCTGTATACATCCCCCGGAGAGAAACACCCTCCTGTGAACCTGCAGGGGAAGCTCCCGGGAATGGGAGATTAAAAGAACCGTCTTCCCCCTGCAGGCAGCCTCCAGGGAGAGACGAACCCGTTTACTGCTGAGTGAATCAAGGGCATTTACCGGTTCATCGAGTAAAATAAGCGAAGGCGGATGCACCATGAGCCTGGCGATAGCCAGCCGCTGCCTCTGCCCGCCGGAAAGACCGGAATCTTCTCCTGACAACCTGGCATCCAGTCCCCCTGGAAGTCTGGCGACGATGTCCTCCGCCGCCGCCGATTCCAGGGCAGCCCAGAGACGGGCATCCGACGGGGAGGGTGCGTAAAGGCAGAGATTTTCCCTAACCGTTCCATCAAAAAAGGCGGGATTCTGCAGTACCGCACCCACAAGCTCCCGGCGTCTTGAAAGGGTACAGTCATGCAGAGCTGAACCGGAAAAATCAATCCTCCCGGATGTTGGAGACTGGAACCCCAGAAGCAGGGAAAAAAGAGTACTTTTCCCCGCACCGCTGCCCCCGGCTATCAGTACCCTTTCACTATCTTCCACCTTCAGATTCAGACTGCGGAGAACATTTCCGGAACCCGGATAGGCAAAACTCAAGCCGGTAACCGAAAGACCTGCCCGGCGGGATGCCGGCTGATAAAGAGGATAGGAGAATTGAGACTCATCTGTTTCCTGAAGAAACAGCTCCCGGTGGCGC
This sequence comes from Spirochaetota bacterium, assembly GCA_003644105.1. Lineage (GTDB taxonomy): Bacteria > Spirochaetota > Spirochaetia > DSM-2461 > DSM-2461 > UBA2779. The sequence goes on from QNBK01000234.1 coordinate 1,619, forward strand.
CCGGCGGAATTACCACTCCGGGCCATGGAACGGATACCTCCAAGCAGTTCTCCGGCAGAGCTTAAAACCCTGGAAGAAAGAATGGAAAAGGCAATGTACGACCCGAAAGTCAACTGTCCGGAAATCACAAGATACACGGCAAGAACAAGTATGAGGGCTCCCCCTATCCTGGAACTTCCGGCGGCAGCGGCCTCCCATCCGGCTCCCAGAACACGCCGCTTCTGCTCCACTTTACCAAGGGTGTTCAGAATGTTTCTCAGATACCGGGCATACCCCGTCCCTCCTCCACCGGATTTCAGAGTAGCGGCTCCCCGGGCTCCCCGGAAAAGGTCTGTTGTCAACCGTTTTCTCACAGACCAGATCCGGCGCTCGTACTCAAGGTCGGTCTTAAGAAAAACAAACCCGATAAACAGGGAAGGCAGAATGGTTGCAAGGCGGCTGAGTGCAAGAACCGGATGAAGGAGGAACATCGGGGGCAGCAGAACAATCAATACCAGTGAGGGTCCGACAATTTCCCGGATAAAAGTACGCCTCAAATCCCCCAGAATGCCGGCATCATCGTAATGACGGACAATCGCCCCGGGGCCGTTGATGTGAAACCAGCCAAGACGAAGTTTCCACAGACGATTCACCAGGAGTATTCTCCGGCGGTGCCGGAACTCCCGGCTTCTCTCGGCAAGGAGCCTGTCAGCCTGGAATCGGGAAAAGATTCCCGCGGATTCCACCAGAATCAGCAGAAAGAAAATCGGCAGTATCAGTCCGGTTCTCCGGTCGGGTATCACCCTGTCGAAAAACACTCTGCTGAGAAAAGCCGGTATCAGTGAGGAGAGAGCCGCCGTAAAAAGAAGGATTACCACAAGCATATCGGATCTGCCTTCGTCGTTTTTAATGTAAGGCTCAAGGCCGTCAAACAGTCTCATACCTGAATTGACTGTGAAAAAAACCCTGCGGCTTCAAGGTCTGGAAAAAAAACTACAGGAAAAAAGCCCTCAGAACCGATAGGATGAATGTACTATGCGCTCTCATTTGCTTTTTACAGCTTTATTCATTCTCATCACGGCTGTTCTACCCCTCTCCGGTTTACCGGTTCCCATGGGACAAGTGGAAATAGGTCTTGAGAGTTCCGACGGTTACCAGGAAGGTCTGGCGTACATCAGTACCGATGAAGAAGGTACTTCCCTGGAGGTTCTCATCGGGTATAAGGGCTTCGGCCTGGATACCGTAACCTGGACATTCTCCGCCGCGGATATGGCCTCTTTCAGGGAAGCTTCCGCCAATGCCGCCTGGTGGCGTTCCCGGCTTCTGGAAATGAATGTGAATCAGACTGTAATTCGGGATGCGGCGGTAACCAGCCCGAAACTCGTCTATTCCTACCGGAACACAGAGTTCCCCTTCGACTCCTCGGAGAACGTTCTGCGCTTTGTCCGTGAGGGGCATGACTATGCACTTCTGCTCACTGAGAGCTCCCAGGGAGCCGATACCCGGCGCTCGGGAGATAAAACACTCCCGGTGTTCACCCTTCACTTCTCCGGCCGGACACTGCCCGACTTGCGGGATATGATTTCCGAAGAGGTGATGACTCAAGCTCTGGCCGACTATGCCTCAGAGAAATCTTCCATAGACGCCATCTTAAACGCCGGACCGGACAGCTCAGAATAGGCTCTTTTGCCCACAGGAAACTTACTCAGCTTATTCATGCATCGCCGTTTTCTCTATATCGATAATTTTTTCTCCTATTTTTTCACTTTTCGTAACATGTGTTACCGACAGTTCTCAATCTAATCATTAATTTATCACTATTATATAGATTTCAGGAGGACAATATGTCGATGTTTTGTTATCAATGCCAGGAAGCAGCCAAAGGTACCGGCTGCACAATAAAGGGAATCTGCGGAAAGAGTGATGTGGTATCCTCAGAGCAGGACCTGCTTATATACGCTCTCAAGGGGCTTTCCTGGGCCGCAGAAACCGCTGCCGCACAGGGGGTGGCAGTGGATAAGGAGACAGGCCGATTCATTATGTACGGACTGTTTACCACCATCACCAACGCCAACTTTGATTCAGAGGTTTTCAACACTGCCGTTACCAGAGCCATTTCACTGAGGGATGAACATCTTTCAGCCGCCATGAAGGCCGGCTGGGATAAGCAGAACATTCCCGGTGCTGTCGCCTGGAAGCCGAAATCCGAAACCGAGTATCCGGTGAAAGCCGCGATGGTGGGTGTTCTGGCCACGGAAAATGAAGATATCCGCAGCTTGAGAGAGCTGATTATCTACGGTCTGAAGGGCCTGGCCGCCTACACCGAACATGCGGAAAAACTGGGCCGGGAGGATGAAGAACTATACAAATTCACCCGTAAAGCCCTGGCCGCCACACTGGATGACAGCCTCTCCCTGGACAATCTGGTAGCCCTCACCCTGGAGACCGGAGAGAAAGGGGTAACTGCCATGGCCCTTCTGGATGAGGCCAACACCGGAACCTACGGAAATCCCGAAATAACCGAAGTGAATATCGGTGTCGGGGACAGACCGGGAATACTGATAAGCGGACACGATCTACGCGACCTCAAGGAGCTGCTGGAGCAGTCAAAGGACAGCGGAATCGATATCTACACTCACAGTGAGATGCTGCCGGCCCATTACTACCCGGAACTCAAAGTCTACAGTCACCTCAAGGGTAATTACGGTTCATCCTGGTGGAATCAGAATAAGGAGTTTGAATCTTTCAACGGACCTGTACTTCTTACGACAAACTGCCTTGTTCCGCCTAAAGAAAGCTACAAAAATCGGCTTTATACCAGCGGTGCCGCCGGATTCCCCGGGGTATCTCATATCGCTGACCGGCTGGACAACAACCCCAAGGATTTCTCAGCCATAATCGAACAGGCCAAAGGATGTACGCCTCCAGTTGAGCTGGAAACAGGTTCCATCGTCGGCGGTTTTGCCCACGCACAGGTACTCTCCCTGGCAGACAAGGTTGTGGATGCGGTGAACTCCGGGGCTATTAAACGCTTCTTTGTGATGGCCGGATGCGATGGCCGTCAGAAAGGGCGTAATTACTACACCGAGTTTGCAGAAGAACTTCCCGAAGATACTGTTATTCTCACCGCCGGCTGTGCCAAGTTCCGATATAACAAACTGCCCCTGGGGGATATCGGCGGGATTCCGAGAGTTCTGGATGCCGGTCAGTGCAACGACAGCTACTCCCTGGTTGTAATTGCCATGAAGCTCAAGGAGGTATTCGGCCTGGAGGACATCAACGATCTGCCCATCAGTTACAACATCGCCTGGTACGAGCAGAAAGCCGTGATTGTTCTGCTGGCCCTGCTCTCCCTGGGGGTGAAGGACATCCACCTCGGACCTACACTCCCGGCCTTTCTTTCCCCGAATGTAGCCGATGTGCTGGTTGATAATTTCGG
>QNBK01000235.1 GCA_003644105.1 Spirochaetota bacterium
CAGAAGTTTTCCCCGTATATCAGCCATGATTTTCTGACCGATCCATGAGGCCTGATAAACTTGTACAAAGGTGAAAATCAGAACAACCAGCAGGAGGAGAAAGTACTGGAGGGAGCGTTGCTTCAGTCCGGAAATATCGATCGATCTGAGGGTTTTTACTTCACCTGGAGAAAGGCTTTCCCGGTCTGAAATACTGATGGCAAAGCTTTCTGTTGTCTGGTTTTTTATAAAAAGATCCGGATGCAGGTTAATTACTGAGCGAATAGTACTATCCGGATTATTCAGGGTGTACCAGTCCTTTTTGTCGAGCCAGCCATCATCTTTCCCTGCAGAAATATCCTTTTTATCAAGATCGTATAACATCCTGGGAGAAACAAAGAGACTATCTCCGATAGTGACACCTTCGTTCAGTAATCTATCGGCAAGTTCTTTTCCCAATATCCCTTCTACTCTGCCTTCTGCAGTATCCTTAACAAACTGTAACGATAAACGCCTCTCACTACGGAGCAGATGATCATCCAGCGTCCTCTTCATCACAATGGGCATTAAAAGTTCAGCAGCTGTTGCCAGAACAAGTGCGATGAGTGTCAGTACCGAGGCTGTTTTGTACGGTTTAATAAAAGAGAGAAGTCTCTTGAACACTTCGGAAGAATTACCCCGGATAATTTCATCAGAAGGAGAACTCATATTCTTTTCTCCTCGATACGTTCCAGGTTCTGTAAGTCGGAAATTTCTCTGTAAAATCCTCCGGTGGAGAGAAGTGCCTCATGACTTCCTGCGGCACTTATCACGCCATCTTCCAATACGATACAGACATCGCATCTGGAAAGTGCAGAAACCCTGTGGGAAATCATAATCGTTGTTTTACCACGGCGGATTCTGAATAAATGTTCCAGTATTTTTTCTTCAGTCTCGGCATCAACTGCAGAAAGGGCATCATCCAGAATCAGTATCTCCGGGTTGGTAATCAGGGCTCTGGCAATGGCGATGCGTTGTTTCTGACCTCCGGAAAGAGTAACACCTTTTTCGCCGACTCTGGTTTCAAGACCTTCGGGAAAGAAAGGGAGGTCGGAACGCAGTCCTGCGGCATTTACGACTTCTTCAATCTCCTTATCCGACGCATCAGGTTTGGCAAAAAGTATATTTTCCCTGATGGTTTCAGAGAACAGAAATACATCCTGGGGCACCACACCGAGAGCTTCCCTGAGGGCTGCACGACTGTATTTACGGATATCGGTACCGCCGATAAAAACAGACCCATCAGGCGGATCCAGCAGCCGGGGAATCAGTTTTACCAGGGTGGTTTTTCCGCAGCCGGTTTTTCCAAGTATCCCTGTCGATCCTCCCCGGGCTGCGGTAAAGCTGATATTCCTGAGAACAGGTTCAGTTTCAGGATAGGAATAACAAAGGGAGCGAAACTCCAGGCTGCCGGATGGCTCTTCTGAAAGGGCATCTGGAAGATCGGCAATATCAGGGACTTCACGGAGCACGGTATTAATTCGCTTCATAGAAGCTGCGCCCCTCTGCATGATATTAATCACCCAGCCGGCCCCCATTGCCGGCCATAGCAGCATACCCAGGTAGGATAGGGCCGTTACAAAGTCACCGGGGCTTAACTCTCCTCCGATAACTTCTAAACCTCCGAAATAGAGCAGCAGAAGCACCGTTAAACCTGCAACAAAGCTCATTGCGGGGAACAGCATTCCCCAGAACCGCACCAGTGACATATTGGCGCTTCCGTAATCGGCATTGATTCTGTCAAAAGCATCCAGAGCCCGTTTTTCCCTGGCGAAGGATTTAATCACACGGATGCCAGCCAGAGTTTCCTGCACGTGCTCACTGATGCGGGCGAAATTTTCCTGAACCCTGCGAAACAGCGGACCGATCAGTCTGCCGAGAATCAGAGCCATCGATGTTACCAGGGGAAGGGGAATTACAATAATAAGACCCAGTTTCCCGTAACTGATAAATAGAGTAATTAAAATCACAATCAGCATGAATACGCCGTCTATAAACGCAATCAGGGCCATACCGGCGGCCATTCGTACCGCATGGAGATCGTTGGTGGCCCGGGCCATCAAATCGCCAACCTTGGAGCGGATGTAAAAAGATTCCGTCAGTGAGAGAAGTTTGCTATAAAGCTCGACTCGCAGGTCGGCCTCAATCCGCCGGGCGGTACCGATAATGAAGTTACGCCATCCATAGCGTCCCAGGGCAATCAGCACAGCCAGGCCGGCAATCATCAGCATCAGCCTGCCCACAGCAGAGGCATTGCCCGATCCTCCGGCAATCAGATCCACAGCAGATCCCATCAGCCGGGGAATAACAATCAGACCGGCGTCGGTGAGCACCAGAAATCCCATCCCTGCGGTATAGGCCCATTTGTATTTTTTAATATGAGGTTTGAGAGTTTTAAACTCTCTGATAACGGAAACCTTCTTTTTTGCCATTGAGCTAAGAATAGGGACTTTTCATTACAAGGGTAAAGTAAAAAACAATCTGCCAGCATAAAAAAAACCGGCAACAAGGCCGGCCTTTTCATGATTCAGCAGTAAAAAAACTACAGAATGTGCTTCAGAAATTTCTTCGTTCGTTCTTCTTCTGCATGATCGAAGATTACATCCGGGGGAGCAATTTCAACAATTTCCCCTTCATCCATGAATACCACTCTATCGGCTGCCGCCCGGGCAAAGCCCATTTCATGTGAAACAACCATCATGGTCATGCCTTCCTGAGCCAGATCCAGCATAACATCCAGAACTTCCTTCACCATTTCAGGATCCAGAGCACTGGTTGGTTCATCAAAGAGCATCACCTTGGGTTCCATCGCAAGGGCTCGGGCGATGGCCACGCGCTGCTTCTGACCGCCTGAGAGCTGACCGGGATAGGATTTCTCACGGTCTTCCAGACCGACGCGCTTAAGAAGCTCCCTTGCCTTGGCCTGGGCTTCTTCCGGAGTTTTACCCTTCACTTTCATCGGTGCCATGGAAATATTCTCCAGGGCTGTTTTATGAGGGAAAAGATTGAAATCCTGGAACACCATTCCAGTTTCTTCACGGATTTTTCTGATATCAGCTTCAGGTCCCACCAGAGGATCACCGTCGACAAAAATCTGCCCTCCTGTAAGGGCCTCAAGGCGGTTGATACTGCGTAAAAGTGTGCTTTTACCGGAACCTGACGGTCCGATAATCAGAACCACTTCACCTTCATAAACTGTAAGATCAACTCCCTTGAGAGCCATAACGATACCGAAATCTTTTTCAGCACCCCGGATATCCACCATTATTCTTTTATCACTCATGTTTATTCATCCTGTCTTCCATGGTGGCCACCAGCTTGGATAGAACCAATGTGATAACCAGATATACAAGGGCCACAACTGCATAGGTTTCCAGGGATAGAAATGTCCGTGATACATGTTCTCTGCCCCGGCGGAGAATATCCCGTAATGCGATAACTGAAACCAGAGAAGAATCCTTGAGCATGGCGATAAACTCATTTCCGATGGCCGGAATAATGATTTTCATGGTCTGAGGGAGAATAATCAGGCGCATGGCCTGCCCCCGGGTCATACCCAGAGCCAGAGCTGCTTCCATCTGTCCTTTTGGAACGGCTTGAATACCGGCTCTGAAAATCTCTCCCATGTAGGCACCGTAACAGATGGACAATGCGATAATCGCTGCAGGCAGTCCATTGAGATGAAAAAACTTCCCCAGTGCGAAGTAGATGAAAATGAGCTGAACCAGCAGAGGTATACCGCGAATTAACTCCACATACACACCGGCAATCAGGTTCAAAACCCGGCCCCGGGCAATCTGCCCGAGACCTGTGAACAAGCCCAGGATGATGGAGCCGAGTATGGCACCGGCAGTTACACCGAACGTTAAGGGGGCACCTTTGATAACAACTCGGAATATCTGATCGTAGGGATCCTTTGCGAAAAACAACAGCGTCAGCAATGCCAGTATGGCAAAGGCTATTGTGATTCTCCAGGAGTCTATAATCCGTCCATCTCCCCGGGTGGGGAGGAGGGCCCCGTCGGTTACTTCGATCCGGGTTCCTCCCTGTTTTTCTAGCGGAGCCACTTATCAACCAGTTTGGCCTGGGTACCGTTTGCGAATACCTTGGCTAATCCCTTGTTCAGGAGAGCCAGGAGTTCAGCGTTGTCTTTCTGAACAGCAACACCGAATTCTTCTTCGGTAAAGGGTTCACCGAGAACTTCGAGTTTGCCTTTGAAGTTTTCATTGGCAGCCACATAGTCAATGGCGGTAACAGAGTCACAGACCACAGCGGCCAGATTGCCGTTTACCAGGTCTTCAACAGCCAGGCCCACATCATCATAAGCTCTGCGGTCTACAGAGGGGACATCTTCAACGGCGAAGTCGCCGGTGGTTCCCTGCTGAACACCGACTTTCTTACCGGCAAAATCAGCCAGCGTCTCTCCACCGGAATAGCCGGCGGGAACAATCAGGATCTGTCCTGCATTGATATAGGGGTCGGAAAAGTTCATGGTAGCTTTGCGTTCATCAGTGATGGTTACCGAGCTGATAATGGCATCGTAGGCACCGTTGGCCAGACCGGCGAAAATGCCATCCCATCCGGTATTCTGAACTTCGTACTCAAAACCGGCAGCATCGGCTACTGCGTCAAGAAGGTCCATGTCAAATCCGACTATGTCGCCATTATCATCAACGAATTCCATCGGGGGCCATGTGGCATCGGATGCGAATACAAATGAAGGTAATTCAACAGCAGCAGGTTCAGCAGCTGTGGTTTTTTCCGTCTCTTTTTTACATCCGCTTATAGCGAATAGCATTGATACAATGGCCAGTACGGCCAGAATTGCAAGTAAGCTCTTTTTCATTGCTTAACTCCTTTTTGGATATCAACCTGACACAACAGGTTCTGACTTTTTATACACGATGGAGAGGGTGTTACGAAAGGCTTAACGGCAAAAAAGCCGTTAGAAACTGCGTCTAA
>QNBK01000236.1 GCA_003644105.1 Spirochaetota bacterium
TAATCGTGAAACAGCTCGTATTCTGTAATATTGGCCAATCATAACAGCGATTAGAATTAATCCCCAGATAGCTTTGGTAAAAAAAGTATTAACCTGCAGCAGGTTCAAACTGCTTGAGATTATTTGTAATATAACAAGAGCCAGAACCAACCCTGTTACTTTTCCAAAACCACCATAAACACTCGTTCCCCCAAGAACCGCAGCTAGAATTGTGATGAGCAGATATGATTCTCCATAATCCGATTTCGCCGAGTTAAATCGTGAAATCATTACAACAGCAGCCAGTGCAGAAAGCAGTCCGGAGATGATGTAACTCTTCATCAGAACTCTTGTCACATTTACGGCAGAATATCGGGTTGCTGTCTCATTGGTTCCGAACATATAAATCTCAAGACCAAAAGGGGTCTGCTTCATTATAAATCCCAGGGTTATTGCCGCTATTGAAAAGATAATCAAAGGAAGCGGTACACCCAGTAGTTTGCCATTTCCGATAAAGAGAAAAGCCGGTGGAAAACCTGAAATAACATATCCTTTGGTAATCAGAATCGTTATGCCATTCAGTAACGTCATCATTCCGAGGGTTGCAAGTATAGGAGAAACACCGATATAAGCCACTAATGTGCCGTTTATAATGCCAACAATAACACCTGAAAGCAGCCCGATTAAAATGGCCAGCAGCATTATACCTGTACCTGCCCCTGAAAAAGTCTCTGGAGGAGCCATACGATTGAGCACAAGTGCCATGAGAATCCCGGATAGATTAGCCGATGCGATAATTGAAAGGTTGATTCCTCCTGTAAGCATTATCAGCATCATTCCCAGTGATAGAAGACCCAGTTCAGGAAGCTGAAATGCCATGGACTGAAGATTTCTTATACGAAAAAAACGAGTGGGGTTGAGGATTCCCATCAGGAGTAGAATAATGACAATAAGAATTGACAGCATGGCATATTCGTTCTGGAACCACTTAATCCGCTGTTTTATTTCCATGGTTAATCCTCCTCAATGGCGATTCCACGTTGCACTTTTCTTTTCTGCTGCATGGCACTTACGCTGACACTTGTTAGAATTACCAGGCCGATAACAACATCGTACCAATACGATGGAACTCTCATCAGGGTCAGGCCATTACTGAGAACCGCAAGCAGAATAACTCCCAGTATTGTGCCGGTAATTGAACCTGTCCCGCCGGAGATACTCGCACCTCCAATAATAACTGCAGCAATAACATTGAGCTCCTTACCCACCATGCTATTTGGAGCAACTGTCTGTACAAGCAGAGCCTGAACAACTCCGGCGATACCTGCTATAAAACCCATGAATGAGTACACAAACAACTGAACACGAAAAATACTGATACCAGCTCGCTCTGCGGGACTCTTGTTAAAACCACATCCTCCAACAGCGTATAAACTTCTTCCCAATGTTGTGAAACGGAGTATGAATGCTGCTATTACTGTTACCGCAATCCATATCGCCGTAATTATCGACAAACCATATGGATTTCCATTTGAGTTCAGTAGTGTGAATATTCGGATTTCAGCAAATCGGGCAAACCACTGGGGAAGAGTGTAAATCCAGCGCCCCCCGGAAAAGACCACCAGTAAACCGTAAAAGATGTTTAATGTACCAATTGTGACAATAATTGTTGGAATATTGAAGTAGTAGATAATGGATGCGTTGAGTAGACCAAGAATTACACCAATAATGATTGATATTGAAAACGCCAATACAATATTACCGGTATATTTAATAATAAGAACCGCCATAATATATTGACTTACTGTGGCGACTGCAGTAAAAGAAATGTCAATCCCTCCGGATATTAAAACAACGAGCACTCCTATCGCCATAATACCCATAAAAGAATAACTTTTAAGCATATCAAAAAGATTTTCCAGACATAGAAAATTGGGATTAAGTGAAGTGATAATAATTGTCAGAATAAGAATTGCAAGAATGACATAGAACTCATGTCTCTGCAGTAAACGCCTCATTTTCACCTCAATTATACCAATCGCTCAATAGCTTGTTGAATATCAGTTGGATTACTGCTTGAAACTTCAAAATCTTCTTTTATCCTGCCCCGGTGCATCAGAAGTATCCGGTTACAGTTTCCATGAACTTCCTGTACTTCATCTGAAATGACAATAATTCCAACCCCTGTAGCTGCAAGTTCCCGAATGAAGGAATGAATCGAGCTTTTTGCCGCTACATCGATGCCGACTGTCGGACCATCCAGAATCAGTACTTTTGGCTGAATAGCCATCCACTTTGCAAGGACTACACGCTGTTGATTCCCACCGGATAAGGTACGTACTGGAGATTCAGGATTCGGGATTTTGATTCTCATCTGTTTAATCCATTCAGCAACTACGTATGTATATTTTTCCCAATTGATTACCCGATATTTGTCTGTAATCCGGCGAATGGTAGTGAGAATAATATTTCGACCCACAGACTGAGGCATAACAAGACCCTGTGCCAGACGATTTTCAGGAACATAACCGATACCGGCATTCAAAGACTCATTTGCTGACTTGAGATTGAGAGGATGCCCCTCCAACATCACATCCCCGCCATCCGGAGGGTTCATGCCAAATAAAGACAATGCCAACTCTGTACGACCTGAGCCGAGAAGGCCTGTAATACCCAGAATCTCCCCGGGAAATAGTTTGAAAGTAATATCGGCATAATTATTTTTCTTTGTCAGTTTACGGACTTCAAGGATGGGATCAGAATCTCCCCGATTATACACATATGGTTTGTAGACCAGGTTTTGTCCGGTCATGAGAAAAGAAAGCTTTGAATCGTTTAACTCCCCTGCCTGGTAAGTCCCAACGGTCTTTCCGTCTCGTAATACCGTTACCCGATCGGCAATTTCGAAAACCTCTCCCAATTTATGACTGACAAACAGGGATGTAATCCCCTGTTTCTTAAGATCTTCGACAACTTGAAATAATCCTCCAACCTCTTTTCTTGTAAGTGCTGTAGTAGGCTCGTCCATGATGAGTAGCTTGACATCAGAGGTGAGAGCACGGCAAATGGCAACAAGCTGTTGATCTCCCATGGAAAGATCTCCGACGAGTTCCTCCAGGGGAAGATGGATTCCGATACGCTTCATTGCATTTTGAGCTATTTCTGTTTCCTGTTTCTTAAGAACAACCAGGTTCCTAGATCCAATAATTTCATTTAATGCAATGTTTTCTGCAACTGTCATATTTGAAAAAAGGGAAAGGTCCTGGTAAATAACTTCGACTCCCAGTCTCATGGATCCAATAGTGGACTGATGGTTGATAGGCCGTCCGCCGATGCTGATTTCAGATCCCTTCTCTGGCTGTTCAACGCCTGAGATAATCTTTATAAGTGTTGATTTACCACTGCCGTTTTCACCAGCGAGGCAATGTATTTCCCCGTTACGTATATCAAAGTCGACACTGTCCAGTGCCTGAACCCCTGTATACCGCTTGCTCACATTTCTCATTTCAAGGAATGAATCGTTCATAAACCTGCTACATAAGTAAACCGGCGATGAGACCATGATTCAAACGAAACCACGATATCACCGCCGAAAAAATCATTAGAACCCGAAATCGTCCGCGTTATCACTAGTGATATCAATCATGGCATCGACTTTAATAACATCACCATCAAGAACGATTGTTCCCATACCCGGAACCTTTATTCCATTCTTTATATCTTTACCTTCCAATATCTGGAGGGCAACCCAGGTCATTGCATAGCCGGCATCTCCCGGGTCCCATAGAATCCCATGATCCATTGAACCATCTTTCAGATATTGAGCTGCATGTCCTGGTAGGACAGTGCCTACAACAGAAACTTTATCTGTCAACCCTTTTTCTTTCAGTGCCTGGGCGGCTCCCGGAGGTCCGAGACTGCCAAAACCAATAATACCTTTCAAATCCGGATAGGCTTGTAGAAGTTCCAGTGTACGCTGTTTGGAAAGCTCCTGATCTTCACCGCAGGGGATACGCTCAGTTACCAGTTCCATGCCCGGATATTTCTCAGCAGCATATGCTATTCCAACATCTGCCCACAAGTTGTGAAGGGGAACCGTCAGTGAGCCGACAAAAATGGCATACTGACCTGACTCACCCATGTATTTTGCAAGCATATCCCAGTGATGACGCCCGAAGTTTTCATTATCGATTAACTCAAGATCATAATCCTTACCCTTCTGGTCTGGGGATTCATGAGTAATGATGACAATACCTTCCTCTCTTGCTCGATTGAATACGGGTTCCAGGGCCGTCGCATCATTAGGAGTTACACAGATGGCGTCAACACCCTTGCTGATAAGGTCTTCCACCATTCGAACCTGCTGGGCGGGGTCTGCATCAGACGGGCCGATCTGATAAGCATTCACGCCGAGTTCATCAGCAGCACGGTTAACACCTTCCTCCATTCGGTTGAACCAGGGGATTCCTGTAATCTTTACAACAGTTGCGATTTCATACGCAGCGTCACTGGAATCCGATCCGCCGCCGGCGAAAAGAAACGACGGTGCCAGCAATACAAGTACGAAAACTGCTGCCAAGTAGCCTTTTTTCATTCTACACCTCCATAATTTTGGTATCTATATCTTTTACCGTGATTGGTTATCTGTCAACACATGTTGAGTTGTAAAGTGAAAATAATCACATATAATGTGAGTAACGGCGATATTGCGCGATTGAAAACCAAGTTATGTAACAAATAGCAGAGGAGTTGTGGTAAATAATTATCAAATAGGTTCTATATGCGACTAATCTAATAACAGATCTCCAATTATAGCTTAATTTTCGGTCATTAATGAATCAATATGTTGACATTCACACAGTAACTCTGATAATATTGGCCTAATAAAACATTTAATGTTAATATTCGAACATATATCTTGTTACTATTACCCTGCTGAATATTTTTTTCAGCGTAACAAGACACTATCACTGGAGGATGCATGGA